>JAGIAF010000112.1 GCA_017745015.1 Bdellovibrio sp.
GCGTAAGTTCCATAAAATCGGTGATCCGATTTTGGCATTCCGCACGGAAGAAATTAAAACGCATTTCTTGAGTTTCCAGTTGGGAACTTTGACTCAATCTGAATCCACTGTGAATTTTGAGTTTCCAAAAAATGCGCAAGTTCCCAGTGCGGATTTGATTCGTCACTTCGCCAATCATTTCGGTCGTCCTTTTGCAAAAACCTATGTCGTGCCCCTAGAGCTTCGTTTGACCAGCCACTTCCTGGGCGGCAAGGGCGAGGCGATTCTTTGTATCGAAAACTCTCTGAACGATAAGGAAATGGGGCCGTTTGTAGATTTCATGAATGATCGTATGCGACCGCTGAGCATGGCATTGGATCGTGTTCTTTTGGAAAACCAACTTTCCGTATTTTCTTATCGCTGGGAAAAAACCTTCGATGGTATGCGTGATCCTATTGCGATTCTGGATGTGGATCACAATGTGGTTCGTGCCAACAGAAAGTTCAGCGAGCGTCTGTTGCAGCAAAAGTCTTCGGAAAGTTCCGCTCTGGAAAGTGGTCAACCCCACACAGGTCAAATTCAAATCGACGGCCGTGTATATCAAGTGCACAGCTATCCTGTCGTGGGCGCTCAAGGCGGGCGAGCGACCAACGTGGTGAATCAGTATGTGGATATCACTCAGTCGCGAGAACTTTACTTGCGTATGTTGCAAAATGAAAAAATGGGGGCCATCGGGATGCTTGCTGGCAACATCGCTCACGAACTCAATAATCCTCTGACGGGACTTCGTTCATTGACGCAGGTTCTTTTGCAAGAGGCTGCGAAGAACACTCATCTTCATTCGGATCTCGTGGAAATTGAGAAAGCAGCGGCTCGTTCACAAAGAATTATCAAGAACCTTTTGGATTTCTCTAAGGGTGAAGATCAGCCCGCAGAGGATATCACTGTGGACGAGATCGTTGAAAGAACGCTTCCTATGTTGAAGTCCGCACTGCGCACGCATCGTTTGGAAGTCACTTTGCAGAGTATGGAAAAGACTGTGCACGTTGAGCCACACTTGATTCAACAGGTGGTGTTCAATCTGGTGAACAACGCGTGTCAGGCAATGAAAGATCCGGGGCGTTTGAAACTGAATTCGTTTATTCAAGATGGCAAAGTTCATTTGGAGATCGAAGATACCGGCCCTGGTATTCCCGTTGAAATTCAGCGTCGTATTTTTGAGCCCTTCTTTACGACAAAAAAAGAAGGACATGGAACGGGTCTTGGGTTAAGTATGTCCAAGTCCGTCATCGAGAAATTTGGTGGAAGTATTCAGGTTAAAAATGTGGAGCCTCAAGGCGCATGTTTTGTGATTACCCTTCCGTGCAGTCCTTAGAGGTTTGTTTGTGAAAGTTTTGATTGTAGATGATGAAGCTTTGGTCCGTCGTTCTTTGTCCCGCGCTTTTAAAGCCAAAGGACATGAAGTTTCTGAAGCCGTAGATGGTAAAGAGGGCCTGGAGCAGTGGAAAGCTTTTTCTCCGGATTTGGTTTTCCTGGATGTTTTGATGCCGGCATTGACAGGCCCTGAGGTTTTAAAAGAAATCGGCGCGGCTCGTTCAGGCAAGGTGATTTTGATGTCCGCTTTTGCTGGAGAACATAACATGGAGACCGCTTTACAGATGGGAGCTGATCTTTTTGTGCCAAAACCATTTGAAGATATTTTCGCCATCGTAAAAATGGCGGAGGATTTGTTGTCATGAGAATTATCGCTGGTAAGTATCGCGGTCATCAGTTAGTTGCATTCAAAGCGGACCATATCCGTCCCACCACAGATCGCGTAAAGGAAACCCTTTTCAACAAATTGCAGTTCCAGCTTGAGGGCGCCAATGTGGCGGACCTATTTTGTGGAACGGGTAACTTGGGTATTGAAGCTCTTTCCCGTGAGGCGAGCTTTTGCACTTTCGTAGAAAAGAATCCGAAGTCTTTGGCGATCACTCGGCAGAATTTTGAAAAGTTAAAAGTTCCAGCTTCTGCTTATAAAATTGTGAATATGGATGTGATTGCATTTTTAAAATCTTATTCAGGTGAACCCTTTGATATTATTTTTGCAGATCCACCATTCACTGAAAAGATGGCGCATTTTGTAATGGAAGCAGCTGGTGAAAGCGCCGCCTTTGGTGTGAACACAACTCTAGCCATTGAATCTCAAGCTAAAGAGCGCATGGAAGATCGGTATGGTAAGGTTGTGCGCTTTAGCAAAAAAGAATATGGAGACAAGATCCTAAGTATGTTCTGTCACGAGAGCGCTTTAGAAGAAGAGGCCGACAATGAGTAATATCGCAGTTTATCCCGGCAGCTTTGACCCTATCACAATGGGTCACGTGGATATCATCAATCGTATTTCGCCTCTTTATGATGAAGTTATTGTCTTGGTTGCTCAGTCTTCTCAGAAAACCAGCATGTTCACTCCAGAAGAGCGCAAAGTATTGATTGAGAAATCTTTGTCACATCTCAAAAATGTGAAAGTAGATCTCTTCGATGGTTTGACAGTGGAATACATGAAGAAGGTGAATGCCCAAGTTATTGTCAGAGGTCTTCGCGCCGTGGTTGATTTCGAATATGAAATGACAATGGCGCAAATTAATAAAAAGATCGCGCCCCAGGTGGAAACTCTTTTGGTTTTCGCAAGTCCCGAGTACTATTACATTTCATCCCGCGGAGTGAAAGAATTGGCCATCAACGGCGGCGCACTCAACGGTTTTGTTTCCGATGTAGTAAAAGAGGCGATGGCTCAAAAACTTAAAAAGTAGGACGTAGTTTATGGTGCAGCTTTCAAAGCGAGCTCAAAATTTAAAGACTTCTCCCACACTGTTTTTAGTAGCAAAGGCGAAAGAGCTCGCGGCCCAAGGCCACGACGTAATTTCTTTGACGGTGGGTGAACCGGACTGGCCCACCTTTCAAATTCCTTCTCGCGCCGGTATCGAAGCGATTGAAAAGAACATTACGAAGTACACGCCTGCAAATGGAACTGTGGAACTTCGCAAAGTTATCGCCGGTAAAGTTCAAAACGAAATTGGTCAGACTTATTCCACAAAAGAAATCACCGTAGCGTCAGGTGCGAAGTTTATTATTTTTGCGGCCCTGCAAATGCTTTGCTCTCCGGGTGATGAAGTCATTATCGGGACACCTTACTGGGTGAGCTATCCGATGATGGTAGAGCTGGCTGACGGTGTTCCTCATATCATCGAATGTGGTGAGATGGAGAACTACAAGATCACTCCTGAAAAACTCGAAAAAGCTATCAACGCTAAAACCAAGGCATTGTTGTTCTGCTCTCCAAGCAATCCAACAAGTTTGTTGTATTCTGCAGAGGAGTTGAAAGCCTTAGCAGAAGTTCTTCGAAAACATCCTCAAGTAGCGATCATTTCTGATGATATGTACAACCGCCTGGTATTTGCTGGCGGCAAGGTGGCTCCGCATATCTTGCAAGTTGCACCAGATTTGCGTGAACGCACGTTGGTGATAAATGGGGGGTCAAAAGCCTATTCAATGACGGGCTGGCGAATCGGCTGGGCTGCCGGTCCAGAGCGCCTCATCACAGCGATGGCGGACTATCAAAGCCAATCGACAGGCTCGCCTTCGAGTATCTCTCAACACGCAGCTATGGCGGCGATTCAAGGTTGCGAACCTGATATTGAGCAAGTGGTGGCAAAACTGAGATCCAGAAAAGATTCTGGCTTGAATGAGTTGAGGTCGGTGCATGGATTTAAAGTCGCTGAGCCTGATGGCGCCTTCTATTTCTGGGTAGATATCCGCGCGCACTTAGGAAAAACGCATCAAGACAAAGTGATCCGAACGTCTAAAGATTTCTGCGATACATTGCTTGAGAAGTATTTTGTGGCCACGGTTCCAGGAGTGGAGTGTGGCCTTGATGGATTTATGCGCTTAAGTTTTGCGGTTTCGGAAGACACGATGAAAAGTGCCGTGAACCGTATGAAGGACTTTGTCGGTCAGCTGGTGTAACAACTTGGATCTTAATTGATCCAAGTAGCACGAACGATCATGCGCTCCAAAGTTTCAGCAGGAACCCAGTAAGAACCTTGGTTTTTCACGCAAATGACGCTTGCGCGATAGTCACAGGTATCACCCCAAGAGTTTCTTACGAGGTAATGGCAAACACCGCCGATTTTCTTTCTGCCCACAATTGTTGAAGCATGGGAGGCACCCATATTGCCACCGACATTTGTGATGTAAGCCGCGTTGTATTCCATCCCCACCAAACGACGACGATCTAAAGCTGCATCAATCGCTTGAACGATGTTGCCACCAATACGCGCAGGTTTCAGGTAAGTACTGTATTCAAGGCGCGTGTTTTTCAAGGGCACGGCTTTATAGCGGCATTGAGAATCTGCGAAGTTGAAAATAGCATCTTCCAATTTCACCCGAGAATTATTGCGAACATACTTTTTCAAGTCCGCAGCCGAGATTGCAGGGAAAAAGTCCTTCGTTAGCTGTTCGATTTTTTTATCGCAGTAGAGATCGCATTGATTCTTACGAAACTGTTGCAAAGAGTAGATCAAAGCACTCATACCGGCTTCAACTTTAGTTTGCGAAGACAACCAAACGTCGTAAGTGCCTTTAGAAGGAAGGTCTTTTTCTTTGCAGGCGTAACCAAGATCCGCGATTTCATGAATCGCCGTTGGCAAGAAGCCACCTTGCGGAGTTGTGCCACCATTGCCAGTTACGGCGCGACCTAATTTGCCCCAGAAGCCAATTTGCGAAGAGTAGTAAGTAGAAAGGTGAAGTGCAGAGACCGGAGTGCCGATCGCTTGGCTCACAAGGTCTGTTGCTGCGTACCCATAGCACCAACCGGTGTCGCCTTGATCAGAAGGAGTCGTTAAAAAAGTCTTTACGTCTGCTGGCAAGCTTTCACGAACGTCGATTGAGGAGCAATCTTCTGCCTTTGCAGAGACATTCCACGCCAAGGCTGTAAGAACTATAAGACTGAAGAATTTCATGATCCCCCCGGAGAAATCCAATTAAACCTGAGTCTTTTTGCATAACTAGGACAGCAGTGTCAGCTAGGAACACCCCTGGCTGTGTTTTTTTCAGAGGCGTCATTTGAGAATTTTGAAACCATCGGTTATGGTGCGTCTTCATTTTTGGAGGATTTATGAAATTGATGGCTGCTGTGTTTGTTCTATTGGCTTCTGTGGCTTCTCAGGCTGCTGTAACTCAATGCGTAGGAGCGGATGAACGCGCCCAACTGACTCTTCAGCAAGTCGATGGCAATGTGGCGATCCGTATGGAGACTACGGCTCGAAATTACAATAAGTACCATTCTGGTAATGATAAGCTTCCAAAGTTGGATGTGGACTTCTTCGAAGGTCAGGCTTATTTGGTAAAAAATACGGACATCGAGACCCTTAAAAAAGACCGTCAATCGTTGGAAAGACTTGTGGTCATCGGTTTATTCTCGATCCGTCTGTTTGATGGTGAAGAGGATATGCAGTTCGTAAATGCACAACGCTATATTTCGCTTCTTAAATGCGAATAAAAAAAGGGAGCCACGAGCTCCCTTTTTTTATTTCCTGAATGGCAGGATTGTTAGAACAAGTTTTTAAAGAAATGGGCGATTTTCGCGAAGAAGCCCATTTCGCTGTAAGCTGTCGGTGCGGCACCTTTCAACGAGCTCGGTGTACGAGTCGATTCATCACACTGATAAGTGATGTCGATTTTGCTGCCCGCTGGAACTGCTTTATTGAAGATCACGTTCATACCTTCCACACGAGTCGTCAGGCCTGACACCGTTGGAGTGATGTTCACCGCGATATCTCCGACCGGAGCACATTCCAAAGCTACTGAGCTTAAAGAATCCACGATTTTATCGATGAAGAGATTCAAGTTCGTCGAGAAGTCGCTATCACAGATACTTCCGATACCGCCACCTGTGAGTGTTGAAAGCTCAGCGTATTTAACGCCGTAGTGAGATTTCGAACCACCTTTGTCTTGAGTCGCCATGCAAGTGCTGTCGTTAGGCTTTACGATGATTGAGTTCACCGTGAAGCGCTTTGAAGAACCAAACGTGCTCTTCACGTAGTCGACAAATACTTGCGGTTTATCTTCGTTCTCAAGTTCGAAGTACTCATTTTTATAGTATTTTTGAGTGATATCGCCACCGATGCTGCGTTCGTCTTCGTCAGAGATGATCACGTAAGCAATCGCAGCGTCTTGGCGGTAGCAACCACTCACGCCCGAGTAACGGTAGTCACCATTGTAAACATGGTGGTAAGCGGCTTTGATCGCACGCTCGTCATCAGAACCTACCCAGCCTGCGTTGATGTAGTTGATTGTTTTTGAAAAGATCGTTGGAAGGTCGCCAGAAGTTTTCTTCAAGACCAAGCCCAAACCTGTTGAAGGCGTATCACTGTTTTGCCAGTAAATCGAAGCACCCCAAGCACTTGTCGTTGCACTCGTGGGAATTGCACGAGTCACTGTCACACACATTTGCCAGTCGAGACTTTTCGTATTTTGAAGAGTGGTTACGAAGTTCGAAAGTTTTGCTGCAAGCTTTTGATTGTCCGCAAGCATAGAGTTGGAGTCGTCCACGACCAACACGATATCAAGCTTGTTATTTGAAGCTAGAACAGTGTTGCTGTAACTCATATCGCGCAAAGTAGGTGTCACCGTTGGCGTCGGAGTTGGTGTCGCTTCGGGAGTTACCTTCGTCGACTCTGAAGGCATTGAAAATTGTACTGGACTACATGCCGTCAGTCCCAAAAGCACGAGCGTAGAAAGGCCCACTGCGCATTGTTCTAGCGCTCTTCTATATAAAGAGAAAAACATACTCCATCTCCCCCTAGCATGCAGGATAGCATATAAGACGATTCTGTCTCAAAATTCTCCGGGTCCAGTCTGGGTTTGAGACAATTAAGACCTTCGTCTCATTGTGAGAAAGGTCGTGGCCAGATTAGAATAAGATCCATGTTGCCGAGGAGGCATAAGTGAGTTTCTGGTTCCTGGTTCAATTGTTGGTGAACGTTATACTGATGGCTGGGGTGATCGGTGTATGGGTGCGCTTAAGCCGTCCTCCCAAAGATGATCCACGTTTAAGCAAAGGTCTTCAACTTTTGCAGAGCAAGATCGCCGTTTTAGAAGATCTTTCGGATCGGACTGAAACTCAAGTGAACCAATTAACGGCTTTGCTGGAGCAGAAAGTTAAGGACATCCAACTTAAAATCCAGGCTTCTGAGAAACAAATCTCAAAAATTGATCAAAGCATGCAGAAAAGCTTAGAGGTCGCAAAGATCTTCCAGGATCGCATTCCGCACACAGAAATAGTGGAGCGCCAGAATACTATTAAGTACGTGAAAGCCGCTCGCTTGGCTCATCAAGGTTTGAGTGCGGAAGAGATCGCGCAGCAAGTGGATCTGGCTCAAGGTGAAATCGAATTCATCGCGAAAGTGAATCGCGATCAATTGATGTTCTGTGAAGACTCTTTACCAGAATGGGCCAATACGGATGAGGATGTTTCCCCGGCTGCAAATCAAGATTTTAGCGACGTGGATAATATCTCGTTCATGAAGCCACTTCAAAAAGAACACACTCAAGATATCAGCAGTATTTTTGAGGTTCCGCGTACAGATCAAGATGCGCTTAAGAAATTGGGTGATGCTTTCAAAGCGGCTTGCGTTGAAGCGAAGCTTGAAGAAGAAACTCCTGCAGTTCCAACAATCTTTAATGTGACTCAAGATATCGCGCAAAACTTCTTGGGCGATAAGCCACAAGCGGTTAAGGCGCAGCCAGCAAAAAAAGATCCGAACCTTTCTGCAACGGGCCCAGTGGTTCGTCCTGTAGAATTCCGTCGTATCGATCTTGCGAAAGATTTGGGTTAGTTCATGGCGAACCAGAAGTTCTTAAACGGATTGATTAAAGGACAGATCTTGCATTCAATCGTGGAAGAGAAACAGTCTGGCGCCGAAGTCCTTTGTAACTTTCATGGTCATCTTCTGCGTATTACCAATCAATCTGGTCAAGCAATGGAAAAAGGTCAGGTTGTGCGCTTGCAAGTCAAGAGCACTCAGCCTTTGGAGTTTCAAGTCTTTGACGTCAATTCCGTAAAATTCGAAAGAGTAATTTAACAGCCCGGACCTTCACTTGTTTGCCCGGCTCTTTGAGTGGATGAAAACTTAAAGAGTGCTTCGGTGTCTATCAAGGGGGAGATATGCGTTCAGCAAGAAGTCTTCTTGTGTTCGCCGCTTTTCTAAGTTGGTCCACTTTCGCAACGGCTTATCCATCTGACAAAGTCAGTTCTTATATTGTCGGCGGCGTCGAAGCATCTCCTGGTGAGTTTCCTTGGATCGGTTCCATCCAAGATAACGAAGGGTGGGCCTATTGCGGAGCCACCTTAATCAAAAAAAATTGGGTAATCACAGCTGCTCATTGTGTAAAGCGATATGCACCGGCGCAAATTCTTTTAGGCCTCTATGAAAAATCCAAACCTGAACAAGCGGAGCACATGACGACGAAGAAGGTCGTCACACATCCTCTTTATAAGAATCTTTATAATGATTACGATTTTGCACTCATTCAATTGGATCATGATTCCGCCATTGAACCCATCGAATTGAATAAAGAAGAAATTGTGATTCCCATAGATTCAAACTCTCTGCCGGTGATGTCGACGGTGGCAGGATGGGGAGATATGGGGCCGAATACGGAAGACCCCGACAAACTTATGAAAGTTGATGTCCCTTTGGTTTCGCGAATCAAATGTCAGAGTGAGTACGGTCCCATAGGTTACGATATCACCGATCGTATGTTGTGCGCCGGCTATGAAGAAGGTGGCAAAGATTCTTGTCAGGGCGACAGTGGTGGTCCTCTTATTATAAGAACAACACGAAACAAAACCTTGCTCGCTGGAGTTGTCAGTTGGGGTATGGGCTGCGCACGACCGAATTTCGCAGGCGTGTATTCAAAAATTAATTCGGTGATCGAATGGATTGAAAAAGAAATTTCAGATCCACCTCCCACAAACCCCGAAGCACCGGACCAATAGATAGATTATACCCATTTTGGAACCAGATGTTTGAGCATCACTCAAAAAAAACCAACAATGGTTTGTGTCGTTTTGAAGGATTCAAAACAAGAGAGGAAAACACAATGAAACTTATCAACCATCTTTTGATCACTGGTCTTATTTTCACAGCAGGGATCTCTCATGCAGCTCCATCTCAAAAAGTAGGCGCTAAAATCGTTGGCGGTGAAGAGGCTGCGACTGGTGAATTTCCATATATCGTTTCTTTGCAAGGTTCTTACGGCGGTCATTTCTGCGGTGGATCTTTGATCAGACCTAACTGGGTTCTGACAGCGGCTCACTGTGTAAAAGGCAGCACTATCAAAGCTATCAAAATTGGTCTTCACAGCCAAAAAGACACGGCGGGTGTTGAAACTTTCGCTCCGAAACGTGTTATCGCAAATCCAGGTTACCCAGGTTCTGGCACTGACTGGGATTTCGCTTTGATCGAGCTTGATGGCAACTCTACATATGCTCCGATCGCGATGAACACGACTGAAATCGCAATCCCAGAAGACGGTTCACAAATCATGTCGACTGTTGCTGGTTGGGGTACAATGAAAGAAGGTGCTTACACACTTCCAGACCTTCTTCAAAAAGTTGACGTTCCACTTGTGACTCAAGCAGAGTGCTCTAAAGCATATGCTGGTAAAATCACTGATCGTATGATCTGCGCTGGTTACACTACGGGTGGTAAAGACTCTTGCCAAGGTGACTCTGGCGGTCCATTGGTTGCTAAATCTGACGACGGTCAAACATACCTTATTGGTGTTGTGAGCTGGGGTCGTGGTTGCGCTCGTGCAAACTACCCAGGCGTTTACTCTAAAGTAAATGCAGCTCAAGAATGGATTAATTCATACATTCAATAGTTTTCGAACATAGAAACTTTTGAAAAAAAGAAACCCACAACCGGAGACTGTTGTGGGTTTTTTGCATTTTAAGAGTACCGATTTTCTCCAGCCATGTATTTGTCTCAAAATGAGATTGGGCTGACGAAAATTGTGAGAAAGTATTCTCGTAAACACTGAGATTCGCGCCAAATCAAAAATAATTTAGATCTATAGCGCCATTGAATGGGTCCAAGATTGCATCAGGTAAGTTTGAATATTACTTATGGGAGTAAGCTCCAATGC
>JAGIAF010000113.1:0-9862 GCA_017745015.1 Bdellovibrio sp.
CAATAGTCCTGACCTGATACAACTGCTTTTAATTTACTAAACAAACCTTTATAATGGCGGAAGACGGGGGCCTTATGAAGTTATTCAGTTTACTACTAGCATTCTCTTTTTTAGTTGGCTGCAGCGGTGGCGCTAATGTTGAAAGACTTCCACTTCCAAGTATTGCTGCATGGTCCACTGAAATGCTTTTCACAAAAACGCATCGGGGCGGTGCTACCCCAGAATCTTTCTCAAAATCTTATCTTTCCTTTGATCAATCTGGAAATGCACAGGCCATGACCATCACAATGGACAAAGAAGCAGGAACGCACGTCTATAAGGTGTATTTGGCGGGAAATGCCTGTGGAACTTATCGTGTAATTGCCCCTACAACTCTCGGAGTAGACTTTGGTGAAGGCGAATTCCAGGTGATTATTGATACTGCCAATAGTATCGCAACAATCGACAAAGTTTCTTACGGATACACATCGGGCACGGTGAAGTCTGACGTAAGAGATACGTTCTATGGTTTCAACAGCCCAATTTCAATCAATCACTGTTGGTAACTAATTGTTTCCGACAGCGAACTCATACACAGAGTACTGAATAAAGTTAGTCGCCGATGCGTGCGCTCCATTAATGTTCGTTTGCGTACGCGAAAGCACAAGCGACTCACCCGCCGTCAGTATCAATGGCGCAGTAGTGTTGGCACCATTTGTATCTAGATTCACAGAAGCATTCGCAGCAGCATTTGCCGTAATACCATATCGCATTTGAGTCGTCGTATTATTGGCCATTGCAGTAGTGATAGTTGTATCTAAAAACTGTCCACCGGTTCCAGTCCCCCTAAAGCGAAATGGATAAACTAGCGCAATCCTTCCTGGAGGACACGTGTAATCAGTGATGTTCTGATTCGCAGCAGTGAAATTTCTAGTATAAACAGTTGCACCCAAGAAACTTTGAAAAAAGCTCGCCATAATTACCTCGGTCTGTAAATGATTTCCAAAGAACAGCCATTAGGTTGGCCCGAAACCGCCTGTAAGAGATCCATGCGAATCATATCCTTCGCGTCGTAATTAGTTTTCGTTAAAACTGGAGCAACAAATCCAGCAACTGTATCACCGATACCGCACGCCGTAAAATCTGCAACGGACGAATTGAACTTCGGAGTAGTAGAAAATATTGACTGCCATACTCCACCCACCTGAGGCTTCCATTTGATATCTAGCTCCGTAGTTCCGGTAGCACCTGTTTTCCTATTCCAAATATTCACAGCTACAATCTCTGAGTTTTTAGCGAATATGATCGACTGATCAATACCGAGAAACGGAAGCGAACCGGGGTTTGCGGGACTATAATTTCCACTGAGAGTAAAAACTGCGCGTTCAGTATGAGCAGTATTGATGAAGTTCACGGACCGAGCGATCTTGGCCATAAGAGACTCACTCACGCTCGACCTAAACCGGACTTCTTCGTCGTAAAACATTGATCTGATCGATTCTACTACTCCCATGAATAACTCCTATAAAAGCCTGTAAGGTGCGCCGCGATCCGGGAAACCCACAAGATCAATCAAGTAACCTTCTGCAGGTGTAAACTCGAGCGCGCGGGCAAGTGCGATCACGTTGTCAATAAGATCAATTTCCTTAACCTTGTTATCGACATCTTTCGAGTCGACTGAATAGTCTTCTGCGTGAATTCTTACTGGTGAGCCCACATAGAACTTTCCAATATCTTCAGGTGGGACTTGGATCTTGGTTGTGGAAATGCCGGTAACGACCTTAATTTGCGGATTTAGGAAAACGTGCAAGGTCTTCCAAAGATCCATTTCATCGTTGTCTTGATATGCTGGGCATTCAACAACCCAATCTTCGCCAGGTGCGCCTGGTAGTGGTGGACTCACCTTCATCGTATTTGGATCCTGATCTGTGAAGCCGATTAAGTCGGTCTCATAGACAGTCACCCAGTCCGGCGATCGCACGACGATTTTTTGCCCGAAGTAGGTCTTCCACTTGTATTGCTCGAGTTGAGTTACTGGAGTGGAAAAGCTTCGTTTGATTTTAACTAACTGAGTTGTGGATCCACTACCCGTCTCACTTGAAGGGGATACGACGCCATACTTCGCCTCTGCCGAGTAGGCCGTATTGAGCAAGTCAGCCACAACCGTGGCTTTGAGTGGGCCTTTAGCGATGTTCACAACCTCCATTACACGAGGCCTGAACTTGCGATTGCCTTGAGTCGAATCGGAGATCTTCAATTTAGGAGATCCGAAAATGACGGTATCACCTACGTCAAGGCGATGGCCGTCTTTATAAAGAATCTGGACGCCAGAAATACTTTCGGCGCCGAACTGATAGCGGTCAAAAATGCGTTTAGTTTGTGCATCGATGATAGCGCGAGTGTCACCTTCGTCACGCACCCCTTCGGCCTCAATCACCATGGGAGTGTTTTTAACGTTCGGAATACGATTGATAGAATCGGTGGATATCGAGACCACGCCGCGAGTGAACTTATCCTCAATCACGTCTTTCTCAAACTTATAGACCACTGAATTAAAAAAGTTGTTGGTCAGCGATCGCTTAACGCGGAGCTTTGACGGCTCAACGATATTTGTTTCGTCAATCACCACAGTCTCAGCTTGCGCGATAGGTGGCTTTGTCAGGCCTATTGATGCGCGCCCTTTGCGGGGAATGGAATAGCAGCTACTTGGGCGATAGACTTGCTTTTCAATAAAGTCGTCACCTGAAATTGTATCCTTGAGCCTGAAATCGTAGTCGTGGAGTGCCGACGGAAAGAGCGCTTCGAGCTCTTCATGCTCTTTCACGTCCACCTGGTCGATTTGCATACCCAAGCCATCGGGCCACACGTCATATTTTGACTTAAACGATACAAGGGCATCTGTGCCCTGTTCTGTCGTAAGTGCCGGGCCGTCAACCACGATGTAGCTACCAGCGCTGATCGTCGCCATGGTCAAAATTGTTCTATAGCTGAAGTTATTTCCAGCCTCTGCAGATAAAGTAGTCGATGCCAAATCACCCACTGAGAGACAGTACTTCGTGGCAACGTCAATACCTTCAAAAATTAAAGCATTTTGCGCCAAAGTAAGCGGATCGATATAGTTTACACTAAGCGCCTTGATGCCTGAAAGCTCTTTGGCTTTGGACATCATGGTCTTCAGCGCAACTTCCTTCATCGAACCAATGAGACGGTAAACTGTTGAAGTTTCTGATTCAAGGTCATGGCTTTTGGGAATTGTTTCGAATTGCCCTGGCGTGATGCCGGTCAATGTATTGCCCTCAATACCTGTATATCGGAATACCTCATCTTCGATCTGCACATAAGTTTCAAACGTTCCATCTAGCGAAGGAAGCAGCATTTCTTGGGTAGAATCCAAAACTAGCGTAGTGCTTGAATCAAGCGTCCACGGGCCCCCAGGCACTTGCAGAAGAGTTTGATTTTCGGAAATCGGAATCTTCGCATCAACCAGGTCAACCGCGTCTTGAGATGCCTTAATCTTACTGACAATATTTGAAGCCGTCGTGTCCGTATGAATCTTAACTGTGATGTTATTGTTCACCACTGTTACAACTTCTTGTCCCTTTGCGGTCGCACCAGAAATGTAAGTGACCGTCACCAATCCGCCTGTGACTGTATCGCGAGTCTGATAGCTAATTCCTTGAATCACCTTTTTACGATAGAGATACTCCTCAACTAATGATCCCTTGATCTGCGTAAAGATCTGCTGGCGCTTAATCCCTTCAGGGTGTGAGATCTTAATCTTCACGCTGCCCACACCGGAATCGATGTCGTCGACCACGCCGATAAGAATTGGAATAGAATCTTCCGGATGAGCTCCCCTGCCGTGGTTCAGATAAACGTTTGCTTTTGCACCAAGCAAATCAGTTATCTCAACTCCGGGAGAAAGGTAGCGAGTGATGATTTCATCCGCATCAACAATGTCGGCCGTAAAAGATGAGGCAGAAGCGGCCATACCCTTGTCAGCATTAAGCTGCTGAGTGATATTTTGAGTGGAGGATTTTAGGTCAATGAGATTCAGCGCATTGGAATCTTCGATTGTGTCGCCGAAGACAAGCCCTGGTTTTCCGAAGTAAAGATCTTCATCGCCGAACTTTGGAATCTTATAAACCTTCGTAGCGCCGAGCAAAGGCATACCCTCGATCTCAAGAATGATTTGAGGTTCGATAATAGTCTGACTTGTTAAAACTCGAGCTTTGGCACTTACGTCGATCACTTCTTACATTCTTTCAATTTGTTTTTGTAGTACGTCTCGAGCTCTTCGATGTAGTCGAGTATCGTCGGAAAATCCTCGTTCTTAAAACCGAAGACTCCGGCGCATTGGCTCAACGGGTGATCTTTAACCGGGGTGAACTTCATTTGCCTTGGATCCGTAACTTTGTACTCCCCGCAGGTCCAGAAGCTCTCCGACTGAGGCGTCGCCGGCACGTAAGCAGTCTCCCACACGCGCACGTCAGGCATCTTTGGAGCTCCTGCACAACCGCTAAGTGTTGTTGCGATTGAGAAGATTAATAGCAGCACGTATTTGTTCATCGCGAGTCCTTGCACTGTTATAAGCTTGTGCGTTCTTGCCGTTGCGGATCCCATCGGCGCGTTCTTTTTCAGCGGCCGCTTCTCTTTCTTGCAAAGCGTTCTTTGACTCAGTGGCGGCCCATTTTACAAGGCCGACACTGACTTCAGTCACCAATGCAAGTAACCAAGGAGGCAACACGGTTATTTACCGTCGCCGTCTAAGTCGAGTTTCTCGATTGCTGGTTCAACGATTTGATCCGCAAAGTCGTAAGAAAGCATAAGCACATCGTCGACTTTATTAGGGGATAACACTGCTGACTCTTTTGCCCAACGCTTCGTGCCGCGGTAAGCAGCCTTTGCCAACTTTTCAACTGCTTCTTCAGCCAAGTGCAAACCGTCCTTTGCTGCTTCTTCTTTAATGTACTGGCCCAATGCCTTTAACTCGTATGCCTTTTCCATCTTAACTCCTTTGGCGGATTTCTATTCCGCAATTGGTTGTTTCTACTTCATGCCCACGCGGGCTTTGATTTCTTTGATATCTTTTTCGATGATTATGAATCTCTTGTCGCTATCAGATAGCTTTACAGTGAGCTCCTTCATCGTGTGATTGAGTTCTGAGATTGAAGTCGACATTGAGTCAAACTTCTTATCAAACCTCTCAAGCTTGCTATCGAGCTGCATTGCTGCGAAAACGATAGTCACCGCGATAAGAGCTAGAGTTTTTCCGAAGCTTAGTATTTCTGAAAATGCAGTTTTCATGTGAACCCCTATTTAGAATTCGTACAGGTAAGGAAGAAGTCTTTATCCGCACCTGTCCCGTTCGCTGCATACGTTTGAACTCTAATAGCTGTAGGACTAATTGCGGTTGTTGAATCAATAATGCACTGACCGCCACTCGCAGGAGCTGTATATGTGGTGCACTCACAGTACATATTTGGGAATGGGAATACGCCCGCTACTGGCACGATAGTCACATTCCCAGTCCCGTTACGAGTGATTGAAGCAATCCAAGTCGAAATGGATCTGATTACTGAGCCGGGCGATGTGGTAGAAATTAGAGCCTTCTCTGATGGAAGCACGCTATCTGATTTACTGATATAAGACCCATTCAGCTGCTGAGCGCCGCCGTTGGGAAGCCAGTTTGCAATTTGAACGATGGCTCGGAAAGAAAACTGCAATCCCGAAGTTGCAAACACGCTGCCATTGACTTTAGTAAGACCCGCATTTGATGGGCCTTGGACGCCAAAAGTTAGATAATTTGCACCCGACTCAATCAATGGGATTACAGGATTTAACCCGCCACTCGCGGCAGAATAAGTGTTGCCAGCAGCGCGAATACCTTGAGTTAATGTAATGCCAGAGTTTCCATTAGGAAGGTTCATCCTTGCTTCTACTGCAGTGCCCGTGCCGAGGGTAACCTTACAGTCAATAATGTTGTAAACACCAGATCTACTCTCGAAGCATTCGTCATTTGTTACAGTACCAAGTCCCGTAAATATAGGCGTGAACTTCCTAGGGCCGTAGTCATACTGATTCGGCGTGATTGTCGACACGTCTGCCATGTTTTTAATTGGCGCGATGAAGTCGAAAGAAAGAGTTAAAGCCGTGGTATTGAATCCAATCCATGCTCCACTCTGCATACCTCGAGATGTTGATGTGGTATCAGTATTGATGATGCCCACTCTAAATCTTGTACTATCATAAGGAAATATCTGCCCGAACGCTTGAGCACTACCATTGCCAATTTGAACACTTCCGATACCAGTATTCGCCTTGAAAGATGCGTTGCCAACTGCCGCACCTGCAAAAAAGGAAACTCTTGTGGAGTCAAACTCGTAGCCCGTTGGAAGACTATAAAGAACGTCACCTGTACCAGCATTTCCGGCGGTAGCATGAGCGTACTCGTATCGGAATACGCCAAAGTTTCCAATCTGCCCGACCATAACTCGGTCTGCTGTTGGAGATGCTGACTTGGCAGCGCCGCCACCAGTTGAGCCGACTGTTATAGTGCCAGCATTAGTTAAAGGTGTATTAACAGACGCAACGCCAGGCTTAAACGGTTCATATCTTGTGACTGCGTTGAAAGCCCCAGGTGTTGCCGAAGTGCTTTCCACCGCAACGTAAGTCCCATCCTCACAAGGAAACTGAAGCGTCTCTGTGATTTTACCCAACGGTTCAAGAGTTGCATTGCGAAGCTGAATGGACTTCCCGCGCGCGCCAGCCGATGTTGTGTAAAGGTACGCCTTCCAACCAGAAGCATCGCCCACATAAGACAACGGTGCCTGACACATTCCCTTATATGCTAAGTCTACATCGCGGGTTGCGAATTTCACTGTCTGCCCAGAGGCCGTGCCAGTGATCTTGCAAGAAGTTCCGTTAACGAGATTTACACTCGTGTCTTTGACAACTGTCGCGCCTGATTGCGCGATATTGCCCGCATCCTTCGCGCACTCGGGATTGCGAACATAGTTATTAAGCACCGAAGCATATTGAAGGTCGGGAGCATTTGAGCCCTCAACCTTACTTACGCCGCCATAAGCAGGCAGATGGAGATTGAAAATTAAAAGGGTTGATAATACTAAATTTAATGACTTCACTAAACACCTCTCGAAACTAGAATTCTTCTTACGCCTGGTAGAACAATACATTTCACTGGAAAGCCAAAATAAATTGGTAAAGACATTTCTGCATTCCCCACGCATCCATCATCGACATCTGAAATCGCAAGATTGACTGGGATCGTCTTACTCATATTCACAAGCACGATCTCCATAGGCTTCGTGACCGCCGATAGATCGCCAAAAGGTAATGCAGCTGTCGTGACTTCAGATGCCGCACTCAAATAAAGAAGCTGTCTTGACGCCGCGGGATCGATCGTGATGCCTCCGCCTGCAGTAATGGTCTGCAGAGCACCTTCGAGCATTTGACCGCCGTCACCGCCCCCGCCACTAATAGCGCGCCATTTTGAATCTTGTGACGAGTACAAAAATAGAACCAACCCATTATGCAAGACTGTTAGGTCTTTGCCTGTATCGGTTTCAATTTGCTGAGAAGTTGTCGCACCACTAAGGCGTTTTAAAACTATTGGATTCCCAGTTTTATTTATAATTGCTTGTAGCTTGGATTTTTCGCCACCCACAATTTGAGCAATTGAAACCAAGGATCCATTTGTTAAAACAACAACCGGCTTGGTGAGCGTCAAAGTTTGATCAGCACCCGTGGTTGTCGAGTCTACAGTTTGGTCAAGGACCATAGATCCAGAAAGAACCACTTTTCCAGTGTGAGTCTTTTGGCCAGTGATCGTTTGCGTGTGATCCGCTGTAAGGATCTCTGATTCTGAACCGACGTCTCCGATCTTAAAACGCGAAGTCAGCGCGGCCGCATACTTCAATGCCGCCTTGATACCCACGCGGTCAACAGTTAAACCAGCGCCTTCTGAAGACGCGTCAGTGCCACCCTTATTTACCGTCACGTTAGTATCCGCAACATCGAGAGTCTGAGTGTTTACTGTTGTAGTGGTGCCGTTAAATTCAACGTCCCCATTGAAGATCACTTTACCAAGGAATGTCTTTTGGCCGGCGATGATTTGAGCAAGTGTGCTCAGTAAGCCTGGATTATTTTCGTCGGCCAGGTGAAGGCGGAAGATCTGCCCAAAAAGAGAAAACCCTTTTGCCGTGGAAGCTGGCTGAACATCACCTTCCGTAAGGTCACCAGTGTTATTTCCGGCAACGTTGTTTGAGCTGAAGGATCCCTCAACATGATGATTACCGCCAACATAAAGATCTTTCTCGATGCCCGCACCACCTTTGACGTGCAGAGCTCCGTCTTCTTTTGAAGTGGCATTTGTGGAATTCTTAATGTCTAGCTTGCCGACCATGTCAGAATTTTCAGCTCTGGAAACATACGCCGCATTTGTAACGGCTGGGGTGACTGGTTGACCTTGTACTACTGTCATTTCGACTCCTGAAGGATCCAGGTCAGTTTTCCGGTGTGAAAGTAGTCAGGCAAACCCTTGTCGAAATCCTCGTATAGAACGTACCCGAGTCCGTTGGGATCGGTGTCAGTCGAGTCTAGGCGATACACTTCGAACTCACTTGGACGATTCTCATCAACCATAAACTCCACGAAACCAAGATCAGTCGCGAAGTCCAAAAATTTGCAGGCCTTTTCGACACCGTCATCTAAGGTTCGCAATGGCGTACTTCCGTCCTGCGGAATATCGGTAATAAAAAGAAGCTCGCACTCCATGCGTTTCTCAACCCCGAACTTCGTGGCCTCAATAACACCGGTGATTGTCTTCTTTCTTGTGCCCTCAATGGCCTTGCGGTTGAGTCGTGCTGGCACGTAGGACTGTAGTGGGAATTGTAGGAGATACTCTTCGCCAGCGCCCTCCTGGCCCTCAAATGAGGTGCCATCAAGAAGGTCAATGTCGAGGTCAAATCCTATCAAACGATAAGCGCTCCAATCTGTATGTGAACCACTAAATGGAAGAAGAGAAAATGGTCCGGCAGCTGAGATAGTCAACCTCCTCGTAGCTCTATCTGCCGATACAGAATACTGTTGGCTGCCGGCGATATTAAACGCGCGCGCAACCTCAGTGGCAATACCTGCAAGTGTATAGTCACCTATTGTCAGTTCCGCGGTCTTTAAAACTCCACTTTCAATGAAATCGAGCTTAGAGGTCTCTTGCGTGACTCTAAACCCATAGTAAAACTTAGAATAACTAAGCAACGCCATTATGCCACCGCCGCATTTTGAATTTTCACACCATTTTTGTCGTAAGCAGTATTGATGAGATCAATGATTCGCATCCCTGATTCGTCAGAATCCAACACGTCGCCATTGATATTGACGTTCACATAAGTGTCAGGTTTCTTTCTTTCGAGATCATTGGGAGCAACAGTTTCAGTGGTCTTATTATCAGTGCTTGAATTTGAAACTCCGCCACCGCTAGAAGATACACCACCCCCTGACTTCCCGCCGAGCGCAGCCAAGATGCCACCAAAGGTCGCAAGTGCTGCACCAGCCGCGATCAGAGGACCGCCATTCGGTAAGCCAGCCCACATCATAGCGACACCTTGAAGCATGAACTGAGTACCTAGCTGCACCGCCATTTGCCCCATCGAAGCAAGCAAAGAATCGATAAATGACTGCAATGCATCTTCACCAGAAACAAGCGCTTTCCCGAAGGATGAGAATGCCTGGCCAGCGGCATTGCCGATGCTATTAAACATGGACTTTCCAACTTCACGGAAGTTCTTGCCGACGTTCGCCGCAAAGTCCGATGCGGCCGCACGCGCGCCTTCTATGCCCAAAGTGAAACCTTCGAAGATTG
>JAGIAF010000113.1:9872-10140 GCA_017745015.1 Bdellovibrio sp.
GTCAAAGCCAGTAGTCGACTCTTTCAACATCTGAAGGTTTTCCATCTGAGATTCAGCGATCGCTTGATCGTTAGCAGCTTTTTTTGTCGCATATTCAGTTTGAAGCTGAATCAACTTTGTCTGGTATTCAGCTTCCGTTTGAATCGCGTGAGACTGCCTTTGAGCATCGATCTCAGCGCGCTTAATTTGATATTCATTTTCTAGAAGCACACCTTTGGCGCTATAGAGATTGTGAAGCTCTTGACGCTTGTCATACTCACTAACAAGG
>JAGIAF010000114.1:0-4153 GCA_017745015.1 Bdellovibrio sp.
GGCCGTCAATCTTGATAAGTATCGCGAGTTTTATTTAAAGCATATTTGGGATCGTTCTCAGTACTATTCTAAATTGGCAAAGAAGACTGTGGGCCGCGATATAAAACATACGGTCTTGCTTCATCATAATCTTACGACGGCTCTTTTCCTGGATGATCTTTTAAGGATGTACAAACAAAAGGGATGGAAAGTTATCGATGCGGATAAAGCATTTCAAGATCCCGTCTATGACCGCCAACCCAATAATGTACCGGCTGGAGAAAGTATCATCTGGGCCCTTGCAAAAGAAAAAGGGGATACCTCTCTTAGATATCCCGCCGAGGATTCTGTTTACGAAAAAGATGAAATGGACAGGCTAGGATTGTGAGCGTTTACAGCTTCTTTTAGTGACCTTTAAATGATCGGTTCGTACCCTTAAGAGGATGCTTAGCAAAAGAATAAAGATCGCCGAGTCGTTCACGACGTTAGAAATGACGGCAATCAAGCTTATGAAATCTACCGATGTGCGTGAAGTGAATTTTGATATAGGGCCTTTATTAGAATCATTCACAGTGGGGGATGAGTTAGAGCTTCTTTTGTCAGGAAGCGCTTTTCCGACCCTAGCTCGAAATACTCTTGCAGATGAAAATCTTTATTACGACGGATTTGAAAAGGGTGAAGTTTGTATTGTCAGCTCGGCCGAGTCGCCAAGTCAGATTTCATTTTATGTACGTTAGTTCAGATAAGAAATGCTGATACTCTTTAGCCTTCTGTGTTTTCGGAGCCTACATAAATACAATTGAGCAGGTAGATTTTCGGAAGCCGTAGGACTTCAGAGGTAAAACTGAATACTTCATATTTATTTCGCGCAAGAAGGTTTGATATTGAGCGAGAGGCACAGCGCTCATGTATCTATCAAGAGTTGCGTGCTGTTCTGCTTGTGTACGGTCAAAGGTCTGAAAGTCCGGAATAGGATCAACGTAACTTTGGGTTGGAGTTTTGGAGCCGACCTCGATCAGTCGTTGATAGAATTCACCCATCTTTACAACATTGCCCGGGCCCACTAAGTCACCCAGGCGAAACTCTAGGACGGGCAGTTGCGAAAATCTTCCGATGCCGAAGAATTTTCCATAGTTGATTGCGCGATACTTCCACACGCTGACAGCGTGTCCGCCAACCAATTTTTCTTCTCGTCCTTCATACTTTAAGAAGACTGCGCGAACGTTATCCATAGTTCTTTCTTTCGGAGGCATTGCTGCCAAGTCCGCCAATAACTCTTTTTGATTCAGCGCCAAGGGGATCGCGTAAGTATTGATAACGTGGTGATAGCGCTCGGGATTCACCGTATTGTAAATTTCAAGAATGCGAGACTCGAGAAATAAAATGAGGTCTACAACTTTCGAAACATTCTTCTTTTCAACAAGATCACTAATGTCATAGGTGTAGTGAGTTGAAGAACTCCAACCTTTAACGAAGCGATTGGATTGTTCAATTGCCGCGACCACTTTTTCAATTTTGGCGCCGTCATCTGTTGAATTCAGCGGCGGAGTCACCAGTTCATAGCCGTCAAATTTTCCGTTGGTCATAATTTCGGGAAGGACCGACCACTCGCGACCTTGGGCATCTTTCATCGTCGCATAGGATGTGCCTTGAGCGTTTGAATACTTATTCCAAGGTTTAACGCTAATTTCTCCCCCACCAAATCGGGCCTTTACTTGGTCAAGAAGCCATCGGTGATTTTCAAGATTGGTGTTGTCAGCCCCAATGCCGACTCCAGCGAACTCAAATTCTATTCCGACCTTGCGCTCTCCCAAAGAGGCTTGTGCTAGGTGTGTGGATCCAAGAATCAGCAATAGGGTCGTTAAGATTGTTTTCATGTCCAAATGAATTGCAATCCTGGTGCTGGCATAGATTAAGGATTGAGCTTTTAAGACGCATATAATGGATATGGAGGGTTTTATTTAGTGAAGAAGTCGCACAGAGCGAGATTCGCTAACGACTGCATTATAGTTCGACGTGAACTAGGTGTTGCGCTCGAGTTGCCGGGGAGTCGGCAACTCTCCTGCCGGGGCTTCGGCGTTGCCGGGTTTTCGGCAGGTCAAAAACGTCATAAGTTATTGAAACTACACAAAAATACCGATGGCACACGGGGTGCAATAGGGAGTTAGCAACAACAAAACACTAACGACCTTGGAGGCCGTGTGAAATCAACAGTAATGAAAACTATCTTGGCGACATTGGTAACAGTAGCAGCAGTTTCGGCGATGGCTGATGAGAATGTTCAATCTCAACAACGTGTGGGACAGGAACCTCCACCGTGGTCTGTGCTCGCACAAAATCGTGTCAGCAATGGCAGATCTGTGTGGGTCACGATGTACAACATGTTCGATTCAGTTCGTGAAGCGCGCTGTGTGCGCGACGGTGGCGAAGAACTTTTCTCTGGTTACTATCCACCACTTAAATACTACATCCGTGCGGAAGTGAAAGAAAACGTAGACTGTGGTGGGGCGACGATTGCTGACTTCAGAAATGAAGTAGATCCTTACCGCGGCACATACGCAAAAGTTCTTTCATACAATGATGGCGGTCGCGAAGCCTACATGTGGAGATTCTCTATGGGACCAAACGCGAAACCTCCAGTGCAAGCGATCGTTCCGCAAGTGAGCAAAGAAGTTTACGAGCAAGCTGAAGCTGAGGGTTTGAAAGTTCGCGGTGGTAGCACATTGGAAGCAACGAATGGTGTGAACAATGGCAAGTCTGTGTGGGTAACAATCTATAACGTCTTCGACAGCATCCGTGATTCAGGTTGCGTGCAACCAGGTGAAAGACGTGGCTGGGATGATTACTACGATATGCACTTCGCTTACAGAATGCGCTTCGAAGTAAAAGATGGCGCGAACTGTTCAGGCAATACGATCTACGACGGTTCAGCGGGTATCTCTGATATCCACGGAACTAAAGGTGCGATGATCACCAATATCAAAGAAGGCGGAGTTGAGAAATACATTATCAGCAACTATGAGCGATAAGAGTTAAATCTCGAAAGAGGAGAAAGGCTGAAGAAAAATTCAGCCTTTCTTGATTTCTATTGGAAATCGGGAAGACACTTTTTAGTCATTGTGATCGTTCCAGTAGGAAGGATATCGTCGAAGTTTTCCTCGTCGCTATTTTTTCCTGATGACGCTTTTGCATTCAAGAATTCTTTTTCAAATTTTGCAAAATTGATTTTGGATTCCACTTTAATTGGCTGAAGACGATCGTCTTTGCAGTTTAGTTCAACTGTCAAGATTGAGTTTTTAAGAGATTTTACTGTGAAAGAGTTGATACCACCCAGCGCAAATGCGGCCTTTGTATTGTTCATTTCTCCGTCTGTAAATAGAACCAAATATAGAGATGAAGAAGCCATAGCAGATGAGATATCTGTTGAGCCGCCACTATCGACTTGGACTAGAGAAACGCGACCGCCGTTAAGTTTCTTCAGTTGCGTTGTTGCTTCGACGCGGGCAACGTCGATTTTCATTCCAGCTTGATCAAGAGTTCCCACCTCAAGCAAACCACTGGAGCCTATGCGGGACCCAGAGAAAGCTTCGGCTGCGACCTTTCTTTTTAGATTTGGCCCAGCTTTGCCTTCCGTCTTTGCGAACGAGAAACTTCCCATAAAGGTCATGGCGATAATAGAAACTAATAATTGCGAACGATTTAACATTTGTCCTCCTGATTTAGAAAGGATAGGTTTTTTCTATTCTCTATGAAATTGGAATCAAGTCGCGTCTGGGTGATAGCGTATTCGGCTGAATACAATCTGGAGGAAAGGGTAGGAAGAGAGATGGAACCGCAAGTTACTGATTACTTATCGTGTACTGATTACTTGAGAGACTATTATCTATTTAGAAAAGGGAAGAATAAGAATTTCTCCTATGAATCTTGGTCTCGAGAGATTGGGTATTCGCATCGTTCAAATCTTCGTTTGGCGGTTAAGGGCGACAGAGGCCTTTCGACTCAACTTGAGAAGTGCATTGAGCAAAAAATCATTAAAACAGTTCACCAGGTTCGGTATTTCAGACTTCTTTGTGAGATTCAAAGAACGAAAAGTCTCGATAAGAAAAGCGCGCTTCAAAAAAAGGCAATGGCCCTGCAGAAGTACCGTACGAAGACGGTTGGTACTGATCAGGGT
>JAGIAF010000114.1:4163-7637 GCA_017745015.1 Bdellovibrio sp.
ATATTGGAGTCTTTGTATCTTAAAGTCTTATTGGGATTTAAAGATATTGATCGGTCGGCCCGCGGTTTAGCTAAAACTTTAAAGGAAGATGAAGAAAAAATACTGAAAGCCTTAAAATCGCTGCAACAGCGAGGACTGGTGGAGGAACAAAAGACCAGTAAGGGAACTACACGCTGGGCGACGGATGCTCAGTACACTATCTTCAAAGATGATCATACAAATGAAATGTTGGCGAAATTTCACCGTCAAAGTTTTCTTAAGGCCATTGCGGCGCAAAGACTTCCTAAGGGTACGCGAAGATTCGACGCCTTGGTTCTTCCGTTGAGTCCGAAGGACTATGCCAACATGGCAAAAGAATTTGAGACGTTCTTGGATCATCTTTTTTACAAATACAACGTCGATGAACTCAAAGGAAAAAGTCTTTACCAAATTCAAATTGGAACTTTTCCGGCTATTTAACGATACGTTCGATCTCGTTCAAAACGGCTTGGATCTTCTTGTCGAAATCTTCTTCCGCCGGGATGCGAATGAAGTTGGGGTGCTGGCCCCATACTTCTTCAAGGCGACGTTCGCTTTCTAAACTTTGAGCGAAGTTGTGAAAGCGGGCTTGATGGACGCCACCGAAATGTTCTTGTTTGGGAAGCTCTAAAAACAATACGTAATCGTACTTCGCAAGTTCTTCATTTAATTTCACTGGGAAGTTTTTCAAGTAGTCTTCGATTCCTGGGGGCCAGAAGGCTGAGCCATCAAGCTTCGCACGATCTAAAACCATGTGAGTGGCATCAGGATTCTTCCGCGAGCAAATACTCTCAAGACTTTCTTGGACTGTGAGTATGGCGGATTGAAATGCCTTGATCTGTTCAAGATCATCATGTGCGGGTGCGGGGAAGCCACCTTTAAGAAGGACAACAGCGCTTTCTGGAACCAAAGCGATTTTGGATCCTAGCTTTGCGATCTCAGTCAGGGCTGAGCTTTTTCCAGAAGACGGGGCGCCAGTTAAAACGATCTTGGTGATTTTCTTCATGCTTTAAGTCTAAAAGACTCGGCTTGCATTCTCAAGAGTGCCTATTAAAACCTGGCCTCTATAATTCGTACAATGAATGATAACTTTAAAATCATTCATTGTATTTCTAGGCTTGGGGATTCTATAAGAGCTGCATCTGCAACCAACCTTAAAAGGAGCCTTCGATGAAAACTGTGATTGCCCTTGTGATGTCTTTGACTGCTTGTTTTGCTCAAGCAAACCCTTTTGTAAAACTTGTCGATTTGATCGATTCTGTTCACAAAAATCCTGCTCAGTATACGGAAGTGGAAGCTCCGCAATTCACGGCAGCTCAAAAAGCACAGCTTGCAAAGCTTGCGGAACAAGAGACGATTGTTTGGGGCGACACTATTCTTGAAGGTGACTACATGGCATCTCAAGAAGCAGTAAGAGTTGATTCAGTTGTAGCGATTTACCAAGGAACAAAGCTTGTAGCATACAAAATGAAATTCTCTTTGAAGTCTTGGGACACAGGTTCGTGCGATCTTGATTACGATGCTCTTGCTGAAGACGATGCAAATCTTGATGAGCTTTTAAAAGAGTGCGATTTGGGGCGCATTTACGGCAGCGCCTTTGTTTCAGCTGATCTAAAACACAGTGAACATGACTGGGATGAGCAAGAGTATTTCGATAACTAGTTGAATAAACGCCACCCTTGGGGTGGCGTTTTTGCGTTTTGACCTTTGATTCTTTGTTTTTCTAAAGACCTCCGCTCCTTTTTTGATTTGAGTGCCTTGTTTACTTTTTAATAGAGGTTCAAACATAAAAGGAGCCTCTATGACAATTAGCACGAAACTTCTTACTACCGCCTTTGTTCTGACGTGTGCCTTTCAAGCTCACGCAGTCTCCAGTGAGACCGAAGCCTCTTCTAAAGCCCTTGGCGCTAACATGACCGAAGAGATTTCTTTTGATGAAGGTAAAGCTACATTGACGGATTCTGCGAAAAAAGAAATCAGTCAATTTGTTAAAACTGCGAAGGACAAAGGTAAAATTCACGAGATGAAGATCGCGGTTTGGGCGGATCGCGAATACCCATCAAAAGATACCAAGGCGTCTCCAGCAGATGTTAAGCTTGCTGATGAGCGTGCAAAAGCTCTGAAGGAATACATGAAAAAGGAATTGGCAGTGAGTAACGTCAATACCTACAACATGACGAAGCGTCCAAATGAGATGCAAAAATTCTTGCAGACACAAACAGCGACAACTAAAGAAACAATGGAAAAAATGGGCGCAGCCCCATCAACCAGCAAAGACACTGGCATGTTTAAGCAAAGAGCCCAGTCATCTAAAGCTGTGATGATGATCTATATGGAATAGATCAGTTATTTCTAGTGCATGTCAGTTCGTCATATGCGCCGTCGATCTGGTTGCTTGTTACTGGGTCGACGACGGCAATATCCAGAATCGTTTCGCGATTACGGAACATGTAGACCTTGTATTGAGGCCACAACGAATCCACTTCAAACTTCCACTTCATGGAGCTGACTGATTTCCAAGGGTTGGAGCGAGTCTCACCCGTGCGGTACTTCACCGTCAGACGGCTTTTAAATAAAGTTCCCCAGTTATACAGAACATCGTATTTGAATTCGACGTCACTGACACGTCCAAGGCAAGTGTATGATTGATAGTCGTTAGAACCCGCGATCGCGGCAGAACTTAAGATAGAAACAGACAGAATGAGTAATAGAGACTTCATCAATCACCTCGGACGAAATTCTGTCCGAGGTTTTTCGACGAAGCAAGAAAGTGCTTAGAAGCTTTCAACTGGCTTGCAGTTGTAGGATTGGCTTTCCATATGCTTCAATTTTTCGAAGGGGCCACTGTCTGAATAGTAATCGACAAGCAAGAATTGGATTCCTGGATAAAGAGTAGTTTTCTTGATCCAGTGAACACCGCTTGAGCTGATCATATCGTTTTGCATAACCAACGTGAAAGCATTGATTTTCACATCGTCGTAAGCGGCTTGATTGATGACTGATATACCCATGTCGCTTGCCAAAGGGCTAAAGCGCACGGAACGATACATGTACTCTTTTGCTGTTTTTGAGACAGTAAAGCAAAGAGGACGTTCGTCGCTGCTGCTTTCAGGCTGACAGCTAGAAGCGTTTATCAGAGTCTCAGATGCCGGTGTGATTTTCTTAATCACATCTTGGCAGTTCCAAGTCGCTGCGTTCACGCGAGCAATTGTAAGTAAAAGAAGAAGAGTGAAAATGCCGATGAGTCTCATAAAACCTACTGAACTTTTTGGCACTCAGTTTTAACTAAGTCGTACCAGTTATTAAGAGTCTTATTGTAAACCGTGATGCACTCGAAAGTTGGAAAAACGCCTTTTACTTTGTAGTGACCACGAACAGTTGTTTTCACTGCTAAGTCGAAGCCTTCAACTTGTGCGAATGTTTGATCCAAAGAAACGATGCTTTCGTCGAAGCCTA
>JAGIAF010000114.1:7647-10100 GCA_017745015.1 Bdellovibrio sp.
AGCCTAAAGTTTCAAGAACGCTTTCGTTTGTTGTTGACCAAATTTCTTTAACTGCGCCGGCAAAAACTGTGGAAGTGGAGAAAAGAATCGCAGTCGCTAGGAAGAATTTCTTCATAAAAAGAACCCCGTGATTAATGATTAATTTGCACGGGGTTTTTACAAAATCTTAAGGGATTTTAGTAGCCTAGAGTGGCGGTGTTGTTAAAAATTCACGCACACAAAGCGGTCATAAGGTGGGTTCGCAATCGGCACGCTTGTGATAGGGTCCACTAGAATAAGCTCGTAACCCGAGTTCATACGGGAAATAAAGGCTTTATAACCAACATAGGGCGTATCAACCGGGATTTTACGTCCATCGGTTTCAATTTGGCGCCAGCCATAGTCCGTAGATTCACTATAACCTTGGGATGTGATTAGGCGGACGCGCGATGGCCCGTTGTCGTGAAGTTCGACCTCGTATTTAAAAAAGTAGTCACTTTCGTAGGAGCGGCCGTGACAGCGGAATTGATTTTCCATGGCAGAAGCCGTCAATGAGGCAGAAAAGCAGACCGTCGCAAGCAGGAATCCCAGAGTGTATTTCATGGGATTAGCTTGAAACGGTCTTTTGCCTTAGGCAAGGGATTTCATGTCGATGACGAAGCGATACTTCACATCGCTTTTAATCATGCGCTCGTAAGCTTCGTTGATGTACTTCATTGGAATCATTTCGATATCAGAAACGATGTTGTGCTTGCCGCAGAAATCCAACATTTCTTGAGTTTCTTGAATACCTCCGATCAAAGAGCCACCTAGTTTGCGGCGACCCATGATCAAACTCCCTGCATACAACTCTGGCGGCTTATCAGGAAGACCCACAAGCACCATGTTGCCATCGCGATGAAGCAGGCTCAGGTACAAGTTGTAGTCGTGAGGAGCGGAAACAGTATCCAAGATAAAATCAAAACTGTTGGAGTGAGCCTTCATTTGCTCCATATCTTTAGAGATAATGACTTCGTGAGCACCCAAACGTTTTGCATCTTCTACTTTTGATGGAGAAGTTGTAAATACCACCACATGAGCACCCATGGCATTTGCTAATTTCACACCCATGTGACCTAAACCACCAAGACCGACGACGCCGACTTTTTGGCCTTTGCCTACTTTCCAATGACGAAGGGGAGAGTAAGTCGTGATACCGGCACATAACAACGGAGCAGTGGCAGCCAAGCTCAAATTTTTTGGAATTGAAAGAGCGAATTCTTCACGCACTACGATTGAAGAAGAGTAGCCACCATAGGTCGGTGTGCCATCTTTTTCTTTACTGTTATAAGTGCCAACAAATCCGGACCCTTCGCAGTATTGTTCAAGACCTTCTTTACACGAGCGGCAATCAAGGCATGAATCCACCATGCAACCGACGCCGGCAAGATCGCCGACTTTAAATTTTTTCACTTTAGAACCGATGGCTTTTACTTCGCCAACGATTTCGTGACCGGGAACCATTGGGAAAATTCCACGACCCCACTCATCGCGAGCTTGGTGAACGTCTGAGTGACAAACGCCGCAATAGTGAATTTCGATATGCACATCGTTGTCGCGCAATTCACGGCGTTCGAATGAAAAAGGAGCCAGGGGAGCTTTTGCTGTGGGAACCGCATAGCCTTTTGCTTTGATCATAATAATCTCCATCTAAAATGATTTAAAATCATAACTCAGAGCTCAGAAATGAGAAGGGAAACCTTTCTGTCTGACAGCAAGTATGTCATAGTAAGGCCTATGAAGATTCGCGTAAGTCACATCCTTTTGCAATATGACTATGAAGCTCAAGATGTTTTGCGTGCTTTGCAAAATGGAAAGTCCTTTGAGGAATTAGCACATAAGTACTCAAAATGTTCTTCAGCGAAACAAGGCGGAGATCTTGGTGTGTTCGGAGAAGGGCGTCTTGATCCTGATTTTGAGGAAGTTGCTTTCGCTTTGAAAGTTGGTCAGACCACGACAAAACCAGTGCGCACACGTTTTGGTTATCACATCATACGCAGAACCGCATAGTTCAGAGAATACCTTCCATTCTAGAAAATAGTCTATAAACAGCAGAAATTTTTATTGTTTAAAGTCCAGTCACTTCGTTTGGAATGGCTGGAAAGAGTTTGTACAGTCTCAAAAAGATTAAATTTTAAATATGAGTCCTCCGAAGACGTTCTTAGCAACCATCCATGGAGGATTTTTTATGCTTGAACCTCGGAAAGGAATTCACTTAACTCTCGCGTTTTGTATGTTGTCACTGTTGGCTTGTGGACAAGGGAATAATCTCAGCGCTATCGATGAAACGGGAAATGAATCGGCATCTGTCGTATCCCCTGCACCTGACGAAGGAACTCCTTCAGCTCCGACTGATACTACGGGCGGTGTGGAAGTAACTCCCTCAAATTCTCAGAAAATGCTTCTGAATCAAGAAATGCCGGTTCGCTATAAGG
>JAGIAF010000115.1 GCA_017745015.1 Bdellovibrio sp.
CCTGTCAATGATTGAAGACTTGATCGACCTGGCTAAATCAGAAACAAATGAACTGCAAGTTCAACCGAAGCGCGTGAACCTGATGGGTTTCCTCAATGAAGTTGCGAAAATTTCCGGTCAGGATTGCAGCAAAAAAGGTCTGCGTCTTTATACTCAGTATTCACCTGAGCTGCCAACAGCGGTGAAATGTGACCCAAGTCGCCTGCGCCAAATTCTTCTGAATCTATTGCGCAATGCTTGCAAGTACACGAACCATGGACATGTGATCTTACGTGTCTCGACAGAGCCTCACCCCAACCCCCTGCATACGATCCTAAAGTTTGAGGTGGAAGATACGGGCGTCGGCATTCAGCAAGATAAGTTGCAACAGGTCTTCGATGCGTTCTTCCAAGTTGAAAACTCTTACGCGCTTTCTGAGGGGGGCGTGGGCCTGGGATTGGCCATCGTCAAAGAACTCGTAAAAAAGCTAAATGGAACAGTCTCGGTGCGATCGACGCCAAAGAAGGGCTCCAGCTTCGAAGTCGTACTGGAAATGGAAGTTTTGGATGCTTCGCCATGGACAGAATCATTCCGCAATCCAACTGACACAGTTCGCGATCTTATTTTGATTTCCCCTGATGAGCTCCTTGCGACTTCATTGTGGCCATTAGGACTTCACCCAACCATTATCTTTAATCACGTCAAGCTGCTCAACGAACTGGGTCCCATGATTGGAACAACCAAAGATCACAACAAATGGTTCCTCCTGGATGAGACAAGAAATCATTTTTCAGCGGTCGATATCGATCACTTACAGCGCCTGGGAAATGTGATTCTTTTAGGTGACCGTGATGCTTTGTTAGCGAAACATCCCGGCTTAAATGCTCCTATTCTTTCAAGTCACCCCGTGCTTATCAGCGACATCATGACTGCATCCGGCTTTGTTATTAAAGCCACTCGTCGCGCAGAACGCGACGGTAAAGAGCAAAGCGCAGCCGCCAACAGAAAAGCGGGTCTGCCGGATGACTTAAAAATCCTGGTAGCCGATGACGACATGGGAAATCAGGAACTTTACCAAGCCTATTTTGACGAGAAGCCTTGGAATATCAAATACACCCTCAATGGGGCTGAAGCCTATGACAGCTTCAAACAAAATCCTCCACAAGTGGTGATTCTGGATGTGCGCATGCCGGTGATGGACGGCTTCGAAGCCGCTGCGAAGATTCGCCAGTACGAAAAATCCCGTGGCTTGCATGAATGTCCAATTTTATTGGTCACGGCAGATGCCTTGGAAGAAACCATGGAACAGGCCCATGAAATTTCTAATGTGAAATTCCTGACAAAGCCTATTCGTAAATCAGTTTTGATGGATTCATTGTCTCAGTCGGTTAAATAGACTGTAAACTGGACCCTTTAACTGTTGATGGCGAAGACCTTGCATCTTTGCCTCGACATGTCGATATCTTGCCCCTATTGCAAATCACAAAACTCCCCATCCAAATCTCGAGCACTTATTGTCGCCGCCGGATATTTCACGCGGCGCTCTGATAATATCCGCGAGCAGCGTTTTACCTGTAAACCGTGCAAACGTACGTTCTCAACCGCAACTTCAAAGATTTGCTACCGCCAAAGGAAACGGCACATCAATCCTATTATTTTTGGCACCATGGTCAGCGGTATTTCTCAACGACGGCTTGCCTTCCTGCTTCAAGTAAATCGTAAGACCGCCATCCGAAGGCTCGCTTTTTTAGGGATTGCATCGGATAGAGTTTTAAAAGAGCTTCGTTCCGAGTATCCGTTAGCAACGGATATTCAATTCGACGAACTTGAAACATTTGAGCATAGTAAGCTCAAACCTCTTTCAGTAATGACTATTGTGGAAACCGAAACTCGGCGGATATTAGGCTTCCGCGTTGCCCGTATCCCCGCAAAAGGTCTTTTAGCGAAGAAGTCCGTGAAGAAATATGGCAAAAGAATCGATGAAAGAAAGAAGTGTCGAAGACAACTCTTCGAAGAGATCAAGCCATTGTTAGCAGAAGGTTGTATTATCAGATCCGATGAAAATCCCCACTATAAGAATGATGTTAAAGAATTCTTTCCCAACTCATCTCATAAAACCTATTTGGGCAGAAGAGGATGCGTTGTCGGACAGGGCGAGCTGAAAGCCGGAGGGTTCGATCCTCTATTTAGTTTAAATCACACTTATGCGATGAAGAGAGCTAACATAAACCGCCTGTTTAGGAGAACTTGGAATACGACAAAGAAACCGGAGTGCCTGACACTGCATCTAGCAATGTATACCCTTTATCACAACGAGTTTCTGCTTTGGAATAAGGCGCGATAGATAGTAAAAATCCCGAGGCCAAGATTGGGCGCCGGGATTTTTTCGACCAACAATTAAAGGGTCCAGTTTAAATAGACTGAATCAAAGGCTCTTGTTTTTTCGGAGCCTGAGAAGGCTTCTGAGATTTCTTGGGAGCCTTCTGAGATTTAGCATCTTTAGCCTCATCTACAGCTGGTTTTGTTTCTTCTGACGTGGAGTCTGGAAGCTCAGCGCCTTCACCTGGTTTATGTTCGCCCGTGCAATAACGGTACTTCACCATGATCGCGCGAGTTTTCCTCGCACCCTTGATATCGCCGCCACGTTTTTTATTCCAATCATCGCTGCGCAGAGGTCCCCAGTAAGTTCCCTCTTTACCTTTTGACGTCGGAGTCATTAGGTCATCGCGGTTTTCTAACTCTTTAGCTAGTAAATCCACGGCACACTCAATGTTGTCGTTGGCATTGTATAAATCACGAGCTTTTGGACATTTATTATATTCCAATTGGAAAAGCCCCATGGCCGTTCCATTTGGAGCATTGACATTCTTCGCACCGGCATCACAGGAAGCTTCAGAGGAAGCCATGGACATCATCGCCCATACCCAGAAAAGTTCACGCTGAGACGAACTCATCTTTGGATAGTTGGGGCACCACTGCTTAATATCTCCTGGGATATTTTCACCAAACGAACTTGGCTTACCTTTGATTAGACTTAAAGCTTTCTGACCCCAGCCCCCCATCTTACCATCCTCATTCATAAAACGGTCACATGAAGGTGCCATCGTCGCTTTAACATCGCGACCGATCAGTGTCGCAGTTCCCACGTCGATGGAATCCGCGTAAACGAATTCATTCTGATCCGCGATCTTATCCATAATGGCATCTGTATCGTCCGCCACTTTCTGAATCTTCGCGCCATCTTTACCCATCGCGGATTTTTGCGCCGAAGGAGCCGCGTTTAAATAGGGACACGCCGTAAAGAGAACCTGAAGGCCCGCACCGATCATCGCATTACGTGCCGCGCGTGATGCTGCCGTGTTGGCCGCTTCAGCTTGTGCCGCCGCTGCCGTCGCATAAGAGTTGCGCATGTTTTGAACCCAAACATCCATCGCGGAAGTTTGAGTCGTTAATGCTGATGATGTTGTTGTGGTGGCCGCAGGCGCAGGAAGAATCGGCGCCGTCGTTGCTGGGGCTGTGATCGTTGGAGCAGCGGTCGTTGTCGTCGACGGCGCTGGCAGAATTTGCGCATGGGTCGACATGCTCAAACTCAAAGTTAAAATGTAAGAAAAACCAGCAAGATATCTCATCAAGAAACTTATCGGGGTTCTATTCGAGTTCCCTTAGGTTCTGAGAAGATAAATAAAGATTAGCAAAACGAAGAAGACCTTAGTCGAGCGGACTAAGGTCTAGTCAAAGCTTAAGGAACGTAGTGAACGTACATCTTGAGGTAAAAACCCTCTGGGAATTGCATCAAAGTGGGATGATCCGCAGCATGACCGCCACGAAGAACACTGCGCAGTTCACTGTTGTTACGAAGAGCCGCCTTACGAATAGCATCGCGGAACTCTTCTTCTTCCAATAAACCCGAGCACGAACAAGAAGCTACGAAGGCATTCTTTTTTGCCATACGAAAGGCGTGAGTATTCATTTTGATGTAGGCCGCTTTACCCACATGAATGTCTTTTTTCGCTTTGATAAACGCTGGCGGATCCGCAATCACGATATCAAATTGTTGAGTCGCGATGTTGCCTAGATCTTTAGAAACGTCCATTTCGTGAACAACAACAGTCGCCCCTTCACGTTCTGCGTTTTCTTTGGCGAAAGCCAAGGCCGTTTTAGAAATATCCACCAAATTCACTTCGACTTCAAAGCCTTCAGCTTTCAATGCCCGAGTGATTTGCGTCGACCAATGGCCCACATAGCAGCACAGATCCACGACGCGGATAAACTTGGTATTCTGTTGTTTCGCCCAGTTCTTGAAAAGAGCAATCGCCAAATGAATGTTATGAGTTTGATCCAAGAAGAAGCCTGTTTTCTGACCGTCGCGGAGATCGCAACTCATTTTAATAACGCCCTCATCGGCAGCGGCATTAAGCAAAATTTCGATATGAGAGAGGTTGAACTCTGGCAAATCTTTTACCACACGAGCCTCATTATTCGAAAGCCCTTCAAGCTTACGAACACCGACGTCATTGCGGATAACCACCGCAGTTTCGTCCCAAGTAAACTTGGAATAGCCCGCTTCAATAGCCTTCGTCACAAGACCTTTGAAAAATCCTTCAACGTCTTGCAGAGCTTGATCCATACCCGCTGTCACAAGCTGAGCAACAAAGACCTGAGCGCGCTTTCCCTTTTGATCCACGACATAGTAATCAAGCACCAAACCCGGAATATAGTCCGATTCACCGAAGGCCAAGCGGAAGCTGCCACGGAAACCTGTTGCTTTACGCACACTCCAAGAGTTCAAAATTTTGTTATGAAGGAAATCAAAACCCGTCGGATTCGAATCCTGAGGATTGAAAGTCAAAGCACGGAACGCAATCAACGAGTGAGGATTGCCGTAACCGCGGGCTACGAACTGACCTTTCACATCTTGAAGTTCTACGGGTGCACCAGGTGGGTGGCCTTTAGGACTGACCAGAAGTTCATTTGAAAACACCCAAGGATGTCCGCTGCGAATTCGGCGGTCTGCACCGTCACGAAGTCTCCACACTGTCATCATATCTACTCACCTTCGACTGCAAACACTACAAGCTCAGTCGTTTCGTTCTTTGAAAAGTTATTATCTACCATCACCAAAAGGGTGCGACGACCATCCGGCAATGTCGGCCCCCAAGAAAGGGCTTCAAAATTATCTACTACCTTGTTGCCACGCTCTTTCACAAGATCCGTTTCAAAATCTACAAGTTTCGTTTTCTCTGCCAGATTGATTTTTGCATCAGAGATTTTATCAAGCGCCAAGGTGTTGCTGGCCTTAGACAAGTCCGCCAAATATATAACAACGGCATTGGTCCAACCTTTTCCGTTGGCACGAACTCCGCGCTCCATCACAAACATTTTGCTATCTGAAATCGCCAGGATCTCAGAAACACCTCGGAACAGCTCTGGTCCCTTGTCACTGCTTTTAAGCGCATCAACGTGGTAAGCGTATTCCGCCGTCGGCGTGTAGTAACCGTGTTGAGCACCACGATCTTCAAACTTCAAAATGCGAATCAAATCGCCATTGCTGTCAGCACCTTCAACAATATCTTGGGTCAGACAAGACTCCAACGCGGTAAAGACGAACTTTCCGTTATCAAGAGTCGTCAAGCCTTCGAAGGATTGACTGTTCTGCACACCTTTAGTTTGCTTTCCCAAGGGCTCAGGAATGTACTTTTCTGGAATTACAAAATCAGATTTCCACACACCTTCAGCTGAAACTCTGAATACACGAGGCTTTGTGCGTGGCTTTTTATCAGTGCTAGCTTCAGAAGAAATCAGAAAGTCCCCGTCTGGCAAACGCGCAAAGCCTTCAGGATCTATAAAAGCGGGCTGACCATTCTCTTTTGGCAAGCCACGAATGAAGGTCACTTTTTTAGGTGTCAGTTCAACTTTGGATTTATCGATTTTTAAATCAAAAGAATAAAAACGCGGCTCTCCGGCTTTGCCTTTATCGTCCGAAAGAGCGTACAAAGTCTTATCCTGCCACACCATTCCCGACAGACCACCAATCACGGTCTTATCGAACTTAGTGCCTGTCTTAATGGACGTCTCTCCGACATAACGCAAAGTCAGTGCTTGCGCTGAATTCAGAAGGCCCAAAAAGCTCGCCAGCACTAATGCACTTTTCATTAACTTCTCCAACGAAGTTCAGTTTGTTTCACCGGATTTGTAAACGTACGCTTTTCTTCCATGGCATTGTGATACTCCGTTTTCAAGGAGTAATACCATTTGGCTTGAGTGTCGGCGTCTTTGATCAACATCAAACTTGGATCATATCTAAGACCGTCTTGCTGTTTCGTCACAGCATCCATATCTTGACCCAAGAACACTTTACCAAAGCGATTCACCGCAGGCTTAAACAATGACAACCAAGGAATATCCCAAACTGCCAACTGTGTGATGCGAGTGTTGTTCTCATCGACAGGAGTCAAAGCTGTGAAAGAATAAAAGCTACGTGGTCCCACTTGGATGTGCTCAACGCGAACACACGGCAAAGTGAAAGTAATCTCTGTCGTCGGCACGCCACCCAGAAGTTTATAAGCCTTGGAGTTTTTCGAAGGTTGGTGACGAATCATTTGGAAACCGTAGTCTACGGGGCCGAAAAGTTTTTTCTTTTCGAGCATCGACTTCTCTGAACGCCAGAACCAGCTCTTATGCACATAAGGACCGTGCGCTGGATCCATCAAACCGATCACCGCGTGATCGACGTGACATGGGAAGTTCACCACGTAAGTAAGATTAGGTTTTCTGTCAGCTGCAAACGCCTTCATCACCGGAGGTTGCGGAGCTTTGGTCACATCAAAATCTTTATCACCCACGAAGATCCAGATAAGACCTTGAGCTTCATGCACAGGATAACTGCGTACTTTGATTTTGTTAGGATTCAAATCCTGATCCGGGCACAAAGAAGGAATCTCTGTGCACATACCTGAACCATCGAATTTCCAACCGTGGTAAGGACATTCGATCTGATCGTTGACGACGCGACCATAGCTCAAAGGAATTCCACGATGTGGGCAGATGTCCCGCATCGCTGACACTTTCCCTTTTGAGTCGCGATAGAACACCACCGGCTCTTTCATGATTTTGCGAGACACAGCTTTGTTCACTGCAAGCTCAGCGCTAGGCAAACCCACGTACCATACGTTTTTAAGAAATCCATCAAACATAGAACCCTCGAATTAATTCTGACAGAGGCAGTTAAGACCTAACGAAGTGCCCGTTTCTCAGCTAGCAGGCAAGTGTTTTGAAGCAGCGTCGTGATAGTCATAGGTCCAACTCCACCGGGGACTGGCGTCGCCGCCTTTGCCCAACCTTGCAATTCTTCGAAACGAACGTCACCGCATAATTTGCCATTGTTACCCGTACCGTGCATTCCCACGTCGATAACAACAGCATCTTTTTTGAAATCGTCTTTACCCAACAAACGCGCTTTGCCCGCGGCAACCACTACCAGGTCCGCTTGTTTGGTGTACTCAGAAAGATTTTTAGTTTTAGAGTGGCACAAAGTTACTGTGGCATTGGCCTCTGTCAGCATGTGCGCCATTGGTTTACCCACGATGTTGCTACGACCCACAACTACCGCACGCATCCCTTCAACGTTGATGTTGAAGTGCTTAAGGATCGTCATTACACCTTCCGGCGTGCACGGACGAACCGTCGGCTGTCCCGCAAAGAAGTAGCCCAAAGATGTGTACGTTAAACCATCGGCATCTTTTTCAGGAGACACTGTTTTTAAAACTTCATGAGAACTCAAGTGTGCCGGCAACGGGAACTGCACCAGGATGCCATCAACCGCATCGTCTTGGTTCAAAGTTTCCAGAAGTTCGTTCAACTCGTTTTGTGTGATATCGGCTGGCAAGGAATGGATTGTGGAGGTCATCCCGACTTTTTCGCAGGCGATCTTTTTATTGCGAACATAAACATGGCTCGCCTTATCATCGCCAACGATCACCACAGTCAGGTGTGGCGGACGCTCGTTACGCGCTTTGAATGCCTCAATACGCGGCACAAGGGAGGCACGCACTTTTCCTGACACTTCTTTGCCATCTAAAACGAGCACCCAAAACCTCCCCAAATCTGAGGCTCCAATTTCCTGCATTTATTAAAGAAATTCAATAGTTTAGTGGGCCCGTGTAAAAATCCATTTTCCTCTTGCATTGATTCGTGGCTATAATGTACAAGTTCTTAAAAACACTAGGGGATTTAAAGATGGCAGACAAAGTAAAGCTCTCAAAAGACGGTAGCTCCATTGATTTCGTACAGTCTGAAAGTTTGCCGACGTCCCTTAAAAAGTTCCGTCAAAGCCCAGAGATCGAAGGTTTCTACCGCTTTGTTTTCGAGAACGACCTTCAAAAAGAATCGTACGACATCCTAGATCGTATCATCAACCAGCGTAAGGCGAAGAAAGCCGGCGCGAAGAAGGAAGCTGCAGCCGCTGCAAAAGAAGAAAAAGCAGCCGCTAAAAAAGCTGAACCAGTTAAAGCAGCTAAAAAGAAATAATCAAACTAGCGTCGCTCAAATTGCACACAAAATTATAAAAGCTGATCATCTCTGATCAGCTTTTTTTATGTCTTCGTTACTGAGTACATTTAGCAGCAAGAAGAACAATTTGATCCAATCTCGCCATCAAAACAGAATCTTTTTTCGTATAGCCTTGCGCGTTCTGCACCGTCGTCACAGCGGACTGGCTTATGACATCAAACGCACCGTACGGAATAATGACCTTTTTGCCATAGTTTGCCGAAAGCGAAGCATACCAAGAATTCATTACGTTTGATGTATCGTAATAGTCAGCGATCATGGAGCTTTGAAGTGTGCGACGACCAGCGCTGTACTCCTGAACCAATTTCGCCAAATCACCACAACTTGCAGTGGCTGGAACAACTTCATCTTCTGCAGTAACAAATGTGTTTGGATTCTTGCTAAGCAAACCATTAGCAAATGCCATGGACGACGTGAAAACTAATACCGCAATAATAAGTTTCTGAAACATGAGCTCTCCCTTGTTTAAGTTGTAGCCATGCATGCTAGTCGCTCCCCGTCTTCTCGGCCAAGACAATTCCAGCTATTGCGGTAAGCAGCAAAGTTACGATCGTATACTCCAAGTTCCAGTTTCTATCCGCCCCCGACTTCAAACCGGACATCGTGTTAAATTTTATAGTTCCCCCGCTCGCGCCTTTCGCTTGCAACCTCCCCTCGCGGAGGTTCGAATGAAATCAAAATCCCTGAAAAATCAAAAAGGCCAAGGACTCATTGAATACCTGATTATCGTCGCTATCGTTGCGGTGGGCAGTATCGCAGTTATCAAAGTTGTCGGCGCCAATATCGACGTGCAATTCGCCAATGTTGCACAAGCCCTGGGCGGAACAGATTCAAAAAAGAAACAAGCCCATGCCGTCACTGAAAGCCTGTATAAGAAACGCGATTTCAGCAATTTCTTCGAAGACTCCGTAAACTCGAGTGGAAAAAACAAATAGTCATGAAACATGGAAACAAGGGCCAAGGAGTGCTTGAAAGCATCTTGGTCCTACCCTTGGCTATTTCGTTTGTGGTGTTACTGCTCGCTCTTTCTTATCGAGCTGCTGTTTACTACTTCATCGACTATTCCCTGCATGAAGCATTGATCTGCACCGATGATTCGCCCGTAAAATCCTGTGAGCACGATCTGCAAAAGCGGATTCAGAAAATTCTAATTGCTGGAGAGGATTTACAAGTGCGTCTCACCCAAAGTGGTAAATCCGTTCGCGGCACGGCTCGCATCCAAAGGCCATTGCCTCTTTTGATCGAAAAACAAATGAAGTTTCCTCTGAAAGTAGCTCACTCATGGTTTTAAAGAACGAAAAAGGCTTCGCCTTAGTTTTGATGATGGCACTTATGCCTGTGCTGCTTGCCGTTTTCCTCGCGGTCTTTGCCGTGATTGGCTTCATGCAAATCGATCAGCGTTTTCAGTACGCTTGCCGCCGCGAAG
>JAGIAF010000116.1:0-5981 GCA_017745015.1 Bdellovibrio sp.
GAACTCAGACCAGTGATAGCTCGTCCAACAATCAGACTGTTGATTTGCTTCGTACCTTCATAGGAATAAAGCGCCTCTGCATCGCCCAAGAATCTTGCGACCTTGTTGGAGATCAAGATGCCATTCGCGCCCATGAGCTCGCGCGCGATGCTGGTCACATTTCGACAGCTCACGGTGCAAAAAACTTTCGCCAAAGAGGCTTGCTCTTCACTTAACGCATCTTGATCTTGCAACTGACTGAGTCGCGAAACCATGGTTTGCATTGCTGTGATTTGTGAAAGCATCTGCGCTAAAAGATCTTGAGTAATTTGGAAACCCGCAATGGGACGACCAAACTGACGACGCTTCATCATATAATCTAATGTATTTTCATAAGCACCACGGGCACACCCCACGGCTTGCCACGCAACACCTGCACGAGTCATTTTCAAAACACGACCGGTGTCTTTAAAGCTATTCGCATTTTGCAAACGACGTTCTTCAGGAACTTTGACATCTTTCATCGTGATCAAGGCGTTCTGTACGATTCGCAAAGACATCTTATCTTCAATTTTCTCCGTAGTGAGTCCCGCCGTTTCTCGATCGACGATAAAGCCTTTAACTTTATTGTCTTCTTCATCTCGGGCCCAAATGATGATGTAGTCCGCGAAAGTGGCATTCCCAATCCACTTCTTCTGACCATTGATTGTCCAGGTATCGCCCTGGCGACGACAGGTCGTTTTCAATCCCATGGACGCTGCGGAACCCACTTCGGGTTCCGTTAAACCAAAGGCTCCGATTTTTTCAAGTCGCTGCATCGGTGGCAAAAACTTCTGTTTTTGCTCTTCTGATCCACACAGATATATGGACCCCATGGCCAGTCCACTGTGCACTCCAAAAAAGGTACATACGGAAGTATCAATGCGAGCCATCTCAGCTCCGATCATTCCTTCTAAAAGATGGGAGCGACCTTTGCCGCCATATCCCTTATAGGTAAGACCACAGATATCTAACTTACGAAGGCCATCGATTATTTGGTGAGGAAACTCCCCTTTCATCCAATAATCGGTGGCAATCGAATCAACTTCAGTTTTCATGAAATGGGTAACCTTGTCTAGGATCGCCCGTTCTTCAGAATCAAGGAGCGCTTTAGTGTCATAGAAGTCCCCATTTATTTCCGGGAACTTCGGATTATTCCACTTTTTGATTTTTCGAGCACGATCAATGAGCAGCAAAAGATCTTCGCCACTCATATCTTTAAGATAAGATAAAATATCAGGAAGACTGGCAAACAGGGCCAGGTCTTTCTTCCGTTTCTTCTCCGCCTCCTGAAAGGCCGTTTGAATCTTCTTTGAAAAACCATCCCAAATGTTGTCCATATCTCCCCCAAGTAACTATTTCTCGGCCAAAACCTCAGTGTTTTGGATCATGCGCTTCAAAATCGCATTCAATCCTTCGCGTTCTGTTTCAGAGAATTGACCCCAGAAATTTGAAACGCGTGGATACCACAACGGCAAGATCTCCTTAAGAGTCGCCAGACCTTTTTCCGTCAATTTGATCACGTAAGAACGACCGTCCTTTTCATGGGCGTGACGAGCCAACAAGCCCGCTTTCTCCATGTTGTTCAAAAGACCTGAGATCGTCGCTTGTGTCACACCGGCTTTGTTTGCAAGCTCGGAAGGAACCATGCCCTGTGGAGCATTGTTCAACATGTACAACAGCGTGAATCGACCACTGGATAAACTGTAGTTGGAAAGAACATTATCAAAATGATTGTCCAACTCCGTCGCCACCTTCATGAAAAGCAAATTGGAGAATAAAATTCCCGCATCAGCGTTTGGCAACAATTCTGCTGCTGACTGATGAATTTCCTCTTTCGTAGGAAGCTCTTGAATAAATAATTTCGCCATACACTCACACTCCTCGTTACGAGTCGAGTTTCCAATCGCGGGACGTGATTAAACGTGATCCGCGTTTTGAGAAAACATAACTCCAAGTCCATTCGGCCATGACGGCCAATCTGTTTTTAAAACCAATCAAATAAAAGACGTGCACAAAGAGCCACGCCACCCAGGCAACGATTCCCGTCATTCTGAGTCTTCCGTACTGCGAAATCGCTTTGCGTTTGCCGATGGTCGCCATCTGGCCTTTATCGACATACGTAAAAGCCTTGCGCTTTTTACCAGCGATGCTGTCAAGAATCGCGGAAGCCGCAAATCTCCCCGCTTGCATCGCTGCTGGTGCCAATCCTGGCAGAAGTTTATTATCGCCTAAATCAAAATGCGCCATATCGCCGATAACGAAAACGTTCTGATAGCGAGGTACCGAAAAATCTTTTTCAACTATCACGCGTCCTGCGCGATCGGTTTCAATTTTGGGAGTCAGTTCAATTTTAGAAGCCTGAACTCCCGCAGCCCAAAACACACTGCGAGCCGGAGTAAATTCTCCGTTAATCACCACGCCCTCACCGTCAATCTTTTCGACTTTGGAGTTTAGGCGCACCTGCACTCCCAGCTCTCGTAAATCTTCAGTCGCGTGCTTTGAAAGCTTCTCGTCAAAGGCTGCCAGAATACGGGGACCAGCTTCAACCAACATCACCTGCGCGCTAGCGGCGTTAATTCGCTTAAAATCTTTGACCAGAACCGTTCGCGCAATATCCGCAATAGCTCCTGCTAATTCAACTCCTGTAGGACCCCCACCAACGACAACAAAGTTCATCAGCGCGGCTTGTTTCATCGGATCGAATTCGTTTTCCGCATCTTCAAACGCGGAAAGAATTCGGCGACGAATCTCCGTGGCTTGTTCCACCGATTTAAGTCCCGGAGCGTGCTCTTCCCATTGGGGATTTCCAAAATAGCTGTGCTGAGCACCGCACGCTAAGATCAAATAATCAAAATCAACTTCGACATCTTCAATCCTGGCAAATCGTCCATCCAAATTGACTTCATGAACTTTACCAAGATGTACACCCACATTTAGAGCATCGGAAAACTGCGCCCGAATGGGAACCGCAATATCTGAGGGATTTAATCCCGCGGTTGCCACTTGATATAAAAGAGGTTGGAACAAATGGTGGTTTCGTCTGTCGACGAGAACCACCTCAACTTCTTTTTTATTGGCGAGGGCTTTCGCCGCCGCCAAGCCGGCGAAACCTCCGCCGACTATCAGGACGATTTTCTTATCTTTACTTGCTGGATGTTGGAGCCGCATATCCGCCTACCTCATCTGAAGTGACGTCAGCAGTTTTTACCTCGTGATGTGATTCAGTTTTGGCAGTTGTAAACTTCGCACCAATTTTATTTGCCCAAATTCTGAAACGATCTACGTAAGTGAACACTGCTGGTACCACGATCAAAGTCAAAATTGTTGACGAGATCATACCACCGATGATTGCAACCCCCATAGCCGTACGAGTCTTAGAGGCCGCATTCATGCCGATTGCCACAGGTAAAGTACCTGCGATCAAGGCGAATGAAGTCATCAAGATCGGACGCAAACGAGTTTTACCCGCTTGGACAAGGGCTTCTGCACGAGATTTACCTTCAGCCATCAATTGATTTGTCGTATCGACCAGAAGGATACCATTCTTACCGGCAACCCCGATCAACATGAAGAAACCAAAGATCGCGAACAATGAAAGCACTTCGTTAGCGATGTACAATCCGAAGAAGGCACCGCAAAGGGCTAGCGGCAACGCCACCATGATCGTGATCGGCGTGATAAAGGACTCGTACAGTGAAGCAAGGATCAAGTAGATGAACATGATCGCAAAACCCAAAGCCATCACTGTGGAACCCACAAGCTCTTGCATATTCTCGGCGTCACCACCAAAGTTGTAGCGCACGCTTGAAGGGAACTTCGTATCACCTTCTGACATCAATTTCACAGCATCATTCACCACATCACTCAAGCCTACGCCTGGAGCAAGACCCGCTGTGATTTGGATGTAACGACCACGGTCCATACGCTCAATTGATGCAGGACCTGATGACAAGTCACCAGTGGCTACGTCATTCAAGCGAACCAACTTACGATTCACGTTCGGAACGTAAACTTCGTTGAACGTTTTCTTCAAGTCACGTTGGTCTTCTTGCATACGAACACGGACATCGTACTCGCGACCTTTTTCACGGAACTTAGCTGGCGTCATACCCTCAACTTGCGCACGGAGTTCCGCACCCATAGTCGTTGTGTTGATACCGTAAGCTTTCGCTGCACCCGGCTTCAAGTGGACTTGCAACTCAGGTTTACCCGGACGGTAGTTCGAGTTGATATCTTTAAAGCGTGGATCTTTTTTCAACGCATCCATCAACTTCACTGCTGAAGACTCAAGATCTTTTGGATCTGGAGAGATGATGTTCAAAACGAATGGTTGCTGAGCCATACCACCCGTAGAGTCGTACTTTTTCACAACTGGAGTTGCGTAAGCAAAGTCTTTCAACTCACCACGAAGACGGTCACGGAATTTTTCCGTTGTGATTCCACGCTCTTTGTCACCTTTAAGGCGGACGTAGAATTCTGCTTTATTCGCTTCACCGTAGATCGTGCCCACGACCATTGTTGTATAGACTACTTCTTTATTGGCGTGGATGACGGCATCGACTTCTTTAGCTGTCTTATGCATACCATCCAAGCTCGTACCTGGCTCCATTTCTAGAGTCACAGTGATTTCACCGGAGTCGTCGTCCGTGATGAAGGCACCCGGAACGTGTTTAACTGTGTAAATCGAAGCCGCGAACACTAGCAACGTCGCACCGATTGTCATCAACGGATGGCGCAAAGTTACGCGCAAGAACTTCTCATAGATATTTTCAAGCATCGATTGGAAGCGGTCGAATCCTCTTACCATGCGACCCAAAGTCATACCATAGATGGTTTTCTTCTCGGCTTCATCATGACCACCGTGGTGACCAGAACCCGCGAAGTAAGCGGTCAACATCGGGATGATCGTCATCGCCACGAACCACGAGATGATCATCGAGAACACAACCGTGAAACCGAACTGCTTCAAGAACTGACCGATGGTACCTGACATCGTTCCCACTGGAACGAATACGGCAATGACCACCAGAGAGATCGCCATAACGGCCATTTGGATCTCTGTTGTTCCTTTTTCCGCAGCGACGATGGAGTTTTCACCCAATTGCATACGACGATAGATATTTTCCACGACCACGATCGCGTCGTCCACCAGAAGACCGACGGCCAAAGTCAGGGCCAACATCGAAACGATATTCAAAGAGAAACCCGCAAGCTTCATCAACATGAAGGCACCAACCAGAGAGACTGGCAAAGATACCGCTGTGATCAGCGTCGTGCGCGGAGAACCCAAGAAGAAGAACACTGTGATGACTGTCAAAATGATGGCGATGATGATCGTCTCATTTACGTCATACAAGTTGTCTTTAATTTTTTGGGAGGCATTGGTAACAAGTTTGATCTCGGGAGCGCCTTCCATTTTAGAAAGCTCAAGTTTGATCTTATCCATTTGCTTGATCACGTCATCGGCAACACGCACGGTGTTGGAACCCGATTGACGATACACTTGTAAGAAGATCGCTTTTTCACCGTCCACGAAGGCACGGGATTTTTCGTCCTCAACAGTGTCGATCACTTTACCCAAGTCAGAAACACGCGTTGGCACTTCGTTACCATAAAGGTTCACAAGAGTATCAGCGACGTCTTGAGTATTTTTAAACTCACCCAAACCACGGAATACCAGCTCTTTACCCCCTTGGTTCACTTTACCAGATGGGATGTTCTCACCCATTGCGCCCACTTGAGCGGCAACTTGTGATACCGAGATTTCGCGGTTACGAAGTTTGTTACGATCTAAAAGAACATGGATTTCTCTTTTACGACCACCCAGGATCTCAATCGCACCCACGTTGTTCACTTGCTCCAAACGAGGTTTCACGACTTGATCGGCGATATCATAAAGAGCCGCGTCGGACATATTCGTTTTAGCTACCAACGACAACATCAAGATCGGAGTATCTGAC
>JAGIAF010000116.1:5991-9876 GCA_017745015.1 Bdellovibrio sp.
CGTCTACTTCGTCTGGCAATTTAGGTTTGGCGATATTTACTTTATCGCGCACTTGTTGCTCAGCGTATTTAGAATCCACAGAAGATACGAACTCAACAATAACTTGAGACACGCCTTCCATGTTTTTAGAAGTCATACGTTTAATACCAGAGATCGTGCTGACCTCGTCCTCAATAGGACGGCTGACCAGAGTTTCGATTTCGGCAGGACCCGCACCTTTATACGTCGTCTGAACTGTGACAACTGGAACGGATACGTCGGGGAACAAGTCCACGGACATTGATTTGTAAGCAGCCCAACCCACTACGACAATGGCGATGGTCACGCAGGTCATGAAAATGGGTCTGCTGATGGAAATCTTAGGTAAGCTCATGGTTATTTCCCTCCTTCAGGAGAGGCTTGGTAAAGTTTGACTTGTGTTTGCAAAGCCAAGATGTTGGCTGCAGATTTCACACGGCTCAAAGCTGATGCCGAGTAATCCTGCTCGAACAACAAAACTTGGTAAGTCGTTGTACGGCCTTGACGAAGACGCGTTCTTTCAACATCGAGCTTCGTTTTTTGCGCTTCTTCGATTTTTCCTAAAAGGCGCAAGTTATCGCGAGCGTCCGCAAGATTTTGGGTGAGGTTCACCCAGTCCATCTCTTGGGCATACAATGCGTATTCACGATTGTATTCTGCCGCTTTCACAGCTTTTCGGGCACCGGCTTTCGCATCGTTTGCGGCAAATACATTCAATGGCATATTGAAACGCACGCCAATATATTGAGTGTCGGTATCAGTATAGCCCGCATTTTTCATCGCTTCCGTTTGTTGAGGATCACGACCATTCAATGCGTAAGTACCGTAAACATCCAATGTCGGCTTATTACGTTCATCAACCACTGTGGCATTTGCTTTCGCAGAAGCCAATTGCGCCTCTGTCGCTTTCACATCGTAACGATCGCCCGGACGAGCCGAAGGCACCGTGATGTTTTCAAGAGCTGCGTAGTTTACAGACTCAAGACCACTCACCGGAGCATCTGCAGGTTTGTTGATAAATTTATTGAATGAACGTTGAGCTTCCTTGAGTTCATTGCGCGCGATTTGCAATTCAAGGCCACGAGCCTCAACTAAGGCACGCGCTTGAACCACGTCTGCTTGCTCACCCAAGTTCATGGATTTCTTTTTAGAGACATAGTCCAAGATATTTTGAGCAGCCTTTGAAGCCGTCTCTTGAATCTTTACGACATCGCCCCAAGCAGAAAGCTTCCAATAAGCAGCTTCAGCTTGTGCCAAGAAAGATGTTGATTGAGCGCTGCTGCCAAATTGGTCGGCTTTATTTGACTCACGAAGAAGTTCCTCATTAGCCTGAGCCGTACGACCAAAACCGCCACCCCACAAAGGCATCGTCAACTCAATTTTCGGAGATGCGTCCCAGTATGTGGGCATTGAGATCATTTGAGTGTTGGCGTTAACGAATTCTGTTTTTGCCAAGCTATAATAAAGCTTCCCTTGAAGACCAAAACTGAACTGTTGGCTTAAACCTAAAGAGTACGATTCTGATTTAATGTCATCAGACGTCTTTGGTTGGGATGGCTTAGCATCATGACCCACTTGCGCTTGCGCAAATAATTGTGGGGTGAAAATCAAATCTGCTTCGCGGGACTGCAACGCGGCCCCTTCGGCCTGCGTAGATGTTCCTTTGTAGGATGTACTATCCGATTTGACCTGCTCTAAATATTCATTCAGTGAAATCGCGTGAGATTGTGCACTCACAAGGCCTACACCGAGCGCGAAAATCAGCTTGGTAGTCTTAAGGACGCTCCATGCTCTCATACTTCTTACTCCTCAATCCGGTACTTATAATAAGTAATCGCTTACATACATATACTTACGGCATTTCTACTAAGTACTCAAGCAATTACTTACTTGAGAACCCATTGATTTTATGATACATTTATTATTGACAAGTGCTTTCATGTAGTTACAACTATCTTGAGGAGTTCTTATGGATGATACATCTCAACAAAAAAAAGGGGCCGGGTCTAGTTTGTCTCGTTCTAAAGCAAAAAAGCGAGACAGATCCGCATCTGAAGAGCGCCTATTAAAGGCGGCAGAAGATGTATTCTCGAAGTATGGCTTTAAAGGCTCCACAACGCGTATGATTGCCGACAAAGCAAAGGTGAACGAATCACTTATTGGCCGCTACTTCGATGGCAAGATGGGGCTTTTATTCTCTCTGATTGAGCGTCACATGGAAGAGCATCCACTCAATCAACTCTCCTACCCGGCTCAAGGAAATATCAAAGACGAGCTGACCATGTTGATTAACTCTATGGTCAGCGAGCACTGCAATAAGAACGAAGAGTTCTTTAAGATTGTTCTGTCACAATGTTTAGTAGACGCGAAGTTCTTGAAGCGAATTCGCGAAGCGAAGCCAATGAAGATCTTACCTGAAGTTAAAGAACGCTTAGAAAGTTTGAGAGACCAAGGAAAGATCCGCAAGGATATCGATCTCGACATGTTCGTTGAAAACTTGGATACCTACTTCCACGGTGTGATGTTCTTTGATGGTGTCTTGCAAGAGCTGCCGATGGAGAAGCTCAAATCCAAATTGAATTTCTTTGTAACCACGGTGTCGGCTTACCTGGAAATGAAAGCCTAATTATTATCTCCGCCCTCACCTGGTGTGATCTCGCGATTCACATTGGGCGGAACGACTTCTTTACCCATCAGCTCTTGATCGCTTGGGTATTGGCGAGAATAGGTCATTAAATCTTTGTGATAAGACAGCACAATGCTGCCTCCCTCAAGTGCCGCAATCAGCATCGGCAACACTTCCACTTCCACAGCGAAGCAACCCTGACTCCAACCTAAACGACCATTCTTCTGAATGAAATCATCACTCACGTATTTCGCACCATGCATGACGATCAATCGCGCGCGAGCATTGTTATTCGAACGATCAATACCCTCAAGATAAAGCGACTGACCGTTCTTAGGGCTGACATAAGTTCCCTTGGCATAATAAAAGCCTAAAGAACTCTTCCAAGAGTCCACCTGATTAGAGAAACTGCGCGTTTGCAAAACGCCGGAGCGAATGCCGTGAGATACATAGAAGCGCTCGACTATTCCCGTATCAAAATGCAGGAAGTAAAGCCGCTTAACAGTTGAAACTTGAGAGTAGTCGACAATCACCGCCGTGGTGGTGTTGGGAATTCTTCCCTGATTATAGTCGAACATACGGAAAAGAAGATTCACGGGATCTTGAGGAATCCCCTGACTGATGATGGCTTGAAAAAGATTTTGTCCTGTCCTGGTAGTACGGTTAAACATGGAGTTCGGTGGTAAATTCGCCCCCACCGGAACACATGAAATGATCGTGACAAGGCAAAAAAGAAAAGCTCCCACTTTCTTCATTGCCCCAGCGTCCCTTACGAAACAGACAGGGGCAAATTAAGAACGGGCAATGTCTTCGTCACTCTTTTTTCTTGATCGCGCCCATGTAGGAATACTGCCATGGACGGAATGCCAAAAGAACACCAGCATCAATTGTCTGAGCACCGTGCTCAGTATCAAAGCGTGATTCTTCCTGCATTTCCATCATCAGTTTTTCCAACTTACCTTTGTACTTCGCCAAAGTTGTTGGGCTGACTTTAAGCAAAGTGAAACGAATGAAGTCTTCCGGCTTAAAATCATACGCAAGATAATTTGTTTTCGTCTGTTCAAACATCGCGCGCCCCACAGGCCCATCTCTGCGGAATCGCAAAAAACCTTGGCGCTTGAATTTTACTTTGTCGCGAGGATGCAGCTCGATCAGATTCAAACGATCTAATTGAAACAAAAACTTCTGCGCCTCTGCGCGAGTGAGTTGATATTCTTTTTCAATTTTTTGTGGTGTACGCT
>JAGIAF010000117.1 GCA_017745015.1 Bdellovibrio sp.
TGTCAGCATCGGAGTGGTGCATCTATGTCAGGATTGTGACAAAAACTTTTGAGGTTCGATAGATTTTTATTTCGGAACCATTTTTTTATAATATTGCAGAAGTTTTTCCGAACCCGGAATCAAATTCGCGGCCCAGTCATTGTGTGCATTGTGATCCGCACCGTCCGTGATGTACTTAAGCGAAATCAATTGTACACCCATTTTTCGACAAACTTTTGCGATGGCATAACCTTCCATATCAACAAGATCGCATGCAATTTTCGGAGTGCCGATCTCGAAGTTGTCGCCAGTGCTACAAATACCTTGAGGAAGTTCTGGGAAAAACGGAATCAAATGCAGAGCGCCTGGAATCGGATCAAATGGAGTTTCTCCAACTTTGAAACCTAGTGGGGAAATATCCATATCACGTTGAACGAAAGTAGCAACCTCAACTAGTTCATGAGTTTTGAACTTCGAGCTGCCCGCGGTACCAAGATTGATAATAACTTTGCATTTCGTTTTATGAATCACATCTGCAGCAGTTAGAGCTGCATTAACTTTACCAATTCCGGTGTAGTGAACTGGAATGGATTCTTTCTCAAATAAACCTTGAGACTCATGGGGAAGCGCCATCAACAGCGCGACGTCATTAATATTGAACAAGGGAAAAGACCTCTTTGTTATTAAACTTCATTTGGTTCAAGAATGTCAGATTCACTAGAACCGCCACAGCTTCGACCTTATACCCGGCAAGCTTGCTCAAATCAATAGCCGCCTGCAAAGTCCCACCAGTCGCCAAAACATCATCCACGATCATGATATTGCCGCCACCAAGTGGTAATTCAATTTCCGCCGTTCCATATTCAAGAGCATAGCTCAGTCTTTTTGTAGGAGGCGGCAATTTGCCCGCTTTACGAATCGGCAGAAAACCTTTTCCATGAATCGCCGCCATATGCGAAGCCAAAATAAATCCACGCGACTCAATCCCAGCAAAATACTGAACCTTCGAAAGATCCACACCCTGCACAAGGTTCTTAGAAACAAACGTCAACGCCTCTGGATTTTGCAAAAGCGGCGACATATCCCTAAAAAGAATCCCCTCTTTAGGAAAATTAGGCACATCACGAATCAACGATTTCAAATCCACAAAAAACTCTCCGCACTAAATCTCAAACAAACGGCCTCGCATAAGGCCAAAAGATCCAAGTTCCCAAAGGAAAAGGCTTCTCCTCACCAATGAGGCACTTGTCTATTTTAAACATTTCAAACCGAGTTCCACAGCAAAAAAGGACGTCCTTAACAAACATAGAACAAAATCGAGCCACCCCAAAAACACGAAGTCCCCGCACATTAACGAGCGAGGACTGTCCGAGAGTTTGAAATGTTTAAAATAGACAAGTGCCGGTCTTCGGTCGTTAGAAGTACTTCTTCCTTTGCGAGGAAGGCAGGATCTTCAAAACGTCGCGATATTTGGCCACTGTTCTTCGGGCGATTTGGATACCTTCGACCTTCAGCAAATCCACGATCTTTTGATCTGATAGTGGATTCTTAGGGTCTTCTTTGCCAACCAAGTCTTTGATTTTGATTTTCACTGATTCACTCGCCAACGAGTCACCGTCAGAAGAGCTGATACCAGAGTTGAAGAAGTATTTTAGTTCGTAGATACCTTGTGGAGTATGAACGTACTTCGCAGTTGTCACACGGCTTACCGTGGATTCATGCATGCCGATGTCGTTGGCGATATCGCGCAAAACCATCGGTTTCAAGTGTTCAGAACCCTTTTCAAAGAACTCACGTTGGTGCTTCACGATAGATTCAGCAACTTTATAGATCGTTCTTTGTCTTTGGTGAATTGACTTAATCAACCACACCGCCGAGCGAAGTTTCTCTTGGATATAATCTTGAGTTTTATCGCCCGTGGTTTTTCCACCCTTCAACATATTTTTGTAGAAGTTAGAAATTTTCAAACGTGGCAAACCGTCTTCATTCAAAGAAACCACGTAATCGTCGCCTACTTTGTACACGTAAACATCTGGAGTTACATAGTGAGTGTCATTGCTAACGAACGCACGGCCCGGCTTAGGATCCATTGCGTAGATGATCTTACACATCTCTACCACGTCTTCGATGTCGCGACCCAAAGCTTTCGCTATCGCCTCATAGTTCTTCTTTTCAAGATCTTTAAGGTGATTGTTGATCAGGCTTACAAGATCATGAGTATCTTCTTCCAAGTGTTTAGCTTGGATCAAAAGACATTCTTTCAAATCACGCGCGCCCACGCCTGGTGGATCGAACTCGTGAATCAATGTTAGCGTGTCTTCCAAAAGACTTTGATCGATCTTTTCTTCTTCCGCCAACTGCTCCATTGGAACTTTGAAGTAACCGTCGTCATCGATAGCGCCGATTAAGGCATCGGCTGCTCTTTCCTCTTCTTCAGAGAAACCGTTCATCTTTACTTGCCAGTAAAGGTGATCGTGCAATGTTTGAGAAGCTGTGATGACGTTTTCATAATTCATGATCTCTTCAGAACCAGCCATGCCGGACTGAGGAGGTTTTTGATTTTGTTCAATGTAAGATTCCCACTCAAACTCATCGTGTTTTTGTGGGTCTTGAGAGATCTGATCGTTCGCAGTGTCGCCGCCGCCTTCACCTTCGACTTCGGTAGCAGCTTCTTTCGTGCGCTGAAGATCTTCTTCTTTAAGTTGTTCTGCTTCTTCCAGAATAGGGTTCTCTTCCAGTTCGGAACGAACTGCTGACTCCAACTCCATACGTGACATCTGCAAGAGTTTGATCGCCTGCTGAAGTTGCGGAGTGATGACCAGAGATTGGCTCAGGTTCATGGTCTGTCGAAGAGCCATTGTTTACCTTTCTGAATTAAAACACACTCCGATCTGCTCGGAGTTAGCGCAATTACAATCTAAAGTTTTCGCCAAGATAGAACTTACGGGCCAGCTCAGAATTCGCGATTTCATCAGAGCTTCCGCTCACCTGAATCTTCCCGTCTTTTAGTATATAAGCATAATCGCAAATACCCAAAGTCTCACGTACGTTATGATCAGTAATGAGAACTCCTATACCTTTGGCCTTAAGCTCGCGGATGATATTTTGGATATCGCCGACCGCAATCGGGTCAATTCCGGCGAAAGGTTCATCCAGTAAAAGGAACTTAGGAGACCCCGCTAAGGCGCGAGCGATCTCCACACGACGGCGCTCACCACCCGACAATGCATAACCATAGCTGTCGCGAATATGGTCAACACGGAAGTCCGCGATAAGTTGTTCCAAACGTTCGGAACGCTGAGCTCCACTATAACCATGGGCTTCCAACGCAACCGTGATGTTTTCAGCAACTGTAAGTTTACGGAAGATACTCGGCTCCTGGGCCAAGTAACTCAATCCAACACGAGCGCGCTTGTACATCGGTTCGCCCGAGATATCTTCTTCATCAAGATTGATAGTTCCACTGTCTGGTTGGATGATTCCAACCACCATATAAAACGAAGTGGTCTTACCCGCACCGTTAGGTCCCAGTAGGCCGACAACTTGACCGGATTCTACAGAGAAAGAAGCTCCATCAACGACTTTTCTTTTTTTGAAGCTCTTGGAGATGTCTTTAATGGTTAAAATGCTCATTATTCTTTGTTCTCCATTTTGGCGCGAACTTTCTCTACCTTAACCTTTTTTCCACCCTCAAGAAAGATGATTTCCTCACCGCTGATCTCATCATTGTTTTGAATGACCTTCGGGCGTCCCTTGAAGATGTATTTGTTTGCAAGAAGGTCTAGGTTGACCGTTTCTGAAGTTGCAAATTTGTCCGCGTCACTGACTTTTACGCCACCCTTAATTGCTACGGAACTCAAAAGATTTGCTCCCGTATTATAGAGGAAACTCGCCTCGGGGCCTTCCAGGCGCATATTATCGTAACTCATGCGCACATTTCCTAAAAAACGTGCGGTGTTATTCTTGCCGCTAAACTCTGCGCCATCAGCAATGACGTCAAACTTCTTGCCTTCTTGCATGGGCTTGACCGCTGTAACTTTCTCTTGAATCAACATTTTCGATTGATCGACAAGAACCAACATACGACGCCCCTTGAGTAACAGACCCGCTCCGGTTTTGTCGCGAGGCCCCTCCATAATCACATCCTCGGGACTTTCAATTTGGCGCTTTGATGAATAGTAATGAATCGAAGGAGTCTTGAAGCTATAACCATTCTCTGAACGAGTTGTGACATTGCCTTTTATCGTTAGATCTTTGGATTTAGCATCGATCGTGCCTTCATCCCCAGTCGCAGTAAATTCGACTTTTTCTTTATTATAAAAAAGAACTCGAACTTGCTGCAACTTCCACGAACCAGAACCTTGACTGCCTTCAGCGGCTTTTGAGAAAAGCTCCCAATCGCGATTGCCTTGTTGGCTTTCAACCAAGTGAACGCCTTCCATTTTCTGGTCGGCCATGTTGCCGGAGGTATCGATATTGGCATCCTTACCGGCAGCCTCTAATTCTTTTTTTCGTTTTTCTTGGAGTTCGATGCGCGCTTGAACGTCCTTGTCATCGTCATGTTCAAGCTTGTTTGGGAATACGATAAGAACCTCAACAAATAGCAAGACAAGGAGTGCAACAAAGATGAGGTTCTTAAATTTAGCCATGTTCCGAGTTTAAACGAACTATTGTGCCGAAGTCGACTCTTGACCCGTCGATTTAGTCACCGCGAAATTAATTTCACCGGCACCCGACTCTGTCACAGTGTACATAACCTTCTTCACAGTCAGGAAGTCGATACCTTTATCTGCTTGGATGGTTACTTTGCTCCATGCATTAGGATCGTCGTTGTTCTGACCTTTCGTTTCTTCAACTACGTCACGGATTTTATTCTGTAGTTTGTTCTCATAGTCCGCTTTTGATTTTTGCAAAGCTGCAGTCAACTGCTCACGAAGTCTTGGAATATTCCAGTCATCCGGTCCGCTGGCCTGAACCTCATCAAAAGTTGCCACAGGGTCCTTGTCCAAAACGATCTCTTTATTAGAGATAGTCACAACATGGGCCGGTTTCAACTCGCGAACGCTCGATGCTTTTGGCAACGTAACTTCTTTGGCGATGTACAAGATCTCGCCTGTAGAGTTGTAATTTTGCAAAAGGAAGATAACGAGAACCGTGAACATATCCACCATCGCTGTCAAAGACAGAACGGCAGTCACTCCACGCTTACCTTTTTTCTTACTCAAGATATTGTGATAACGATGTCTTTCACCAGGTCTAAAGATGGCCATTACTGAGGCCCTCCCGTTGCTACAGAAATTGCTGAGAATCCAGAGATCAGGCAGTTATCCATAACTTTGATAAGCTGATCGTAAGGCATAGCATCCGCTACGCTTACGACTGCATCCACTTTATCAGGATAGATTTGTTTTACTCTTTGAAGTTGCGCAATAAGGCCAGCATCGTCAAATTGTCCGCCTTGCATAGGAAGACTGATGACCTGTTTTCCAACAGTTAAAACATAGCCGATCTCTTTCACGTCCACTTTCAACACCACATCAGCACTTGGAGGAGGTGTTGGATTCGGTTGCGTGTCCGATTTCTTCCCATATAGGGAGCTACCAATTTGAATCATAGAAACTTGAGTCCAAACCGCAGTGATCAACAAGAACGTAATAAGTACCGACATCAAGTCGATGACGGGCACGAGATTCAACTCGATGTTCTTCGCCCGACCGCCAGATTTGCCCTCTTCTATGTGAGCCATGCTAAACCTCTAACTTTAACTAAAAATTAGTCTCTGATTTTATCTCTGTTAGCTACAACTAGGTTCAAAAGAGACATGCTTGTCTCAACAACTTCGTTCTCCGTTTTTTGGATACGATGTTGGAACAAACCGTAAGCAACGATACAAACGATAGAAACCAAAAGACCGAACGCTGTACAGTTCAGGGCGTGCGAGATACCTTTTGAAAGTTCCAAAGCTTTTGTCGCTGGATCTGCAGCTGCAACGGCACGGAAGGAACCGATCATACCAATGATCGTACCCAAAAGACCCGCAAGTACGGCGATGTTACCGAATACTGCTAGGAAAGAAACCCAACCTTCAACTTTTGGCATCTCTCTCATTACCGCTGCATCCATTGCTACTTGGATCTCTTCATCTGGGCGCTTGTTCATCGCTTGAACCAAACCTGCTTTTACAGTGTTCGTCAAAGCTGCTGGACGAGCATCGCAATATGAAATTGCTTGGCGAAGATCACCCGCAACAACCATGCGGAAAATTTGATCTTGGAATTCTTTTTTATCAACGTTCAAGTTTTTCAACTTCATAATGCGGTCTACAATCACTAGGACCGAAAGAATCGCGATTGCGGCGATAATATACATCACCACTCCACCTTCAGAGAAGGCGCGTTGGATAAAGCCCATATTTTCTGGGGTTGCTACTGCTACTGCTGTTTCTGTTGGGTTCACGGAAATCCTCCTTAAAACTATAATCTTTAAAATCTAAATTAAATTATTGTTGGTTCAGTACGAATGGATAAGCCTGCACTTCAGCCACTAGGCCTGATGGAGGTTCTGGGAAAGTCCAACTCGCTAAACGATCGCGGATACAGTTTTCAACAGTGGCATTACCCAATGTCGAACTCTTCACTTTCACATTACGCGCTTGTCCTCTCTCGATGATTTCCCATCCAAGAACGACTTTACCTTCTAAACGAGTGCCCTTCGGCAAAGTATTCAGAGCTCTTTCATAGCAGCTCTTCACTTCGTGAAGTTTTGCACGAATCACACGACGGATCGCTTCTTTATCGATCGTACCGTCAAAGGATTCCTCGAAACCACCACCTTCGATCGCTACGCTAGATTTCGAACCGAAACCTTCCGAAGCACCGTAAGCTGATTGACCCGACCCACGGCCTTTTGTACCGATACCTGCAATACCTTGAGTTGCAGTACCTTTACCACCAGCGCCGGCATCTTTAAATTTCGACCCAAGATCATCACCCGCTCTGTTTTCATTAGAGCCAGATGTTCCAGTTGCCTTATCGGCCATACCCATGACTTCACCCGCACCGGAGTAAGCTTGGTCGATCTTCGCACGAGCTCCACCGCCACCGAAGGCACTGAAGAGACCCACTTTAGAAAGATCTTTATTCGCAGATTGAGCATTAGCACCAGCCGTCTCACCCGTTTTGATTGCGCCACCTTGACGAGTCGAAGTGAACTTTTTCGTACGGTCTTGAGCATTTGGCTTCGGAGCCACTTCGCTTGCACGCGCAGCAACTTGATTTTGTTGCGCCGCTGGCTGAGCCGGCCCCTTCTTCTGCTGAGTTCTGTCTTTATCCGATACCGTCACCTTCTTAGGAGTTGGTGTCGGGGTTGGAGCCGGCAATTTCACCTGTTCTGGAGGTGGAGTTGGTGGCTTCGGAGTTGGTGTCGGAGTCGGGGTTGGCGTAGGTGTTTTATTGAAAATGACCTGCGCAATACGCTGAACATCTTCTTGCTTGTTTTCCTGCCAGTCTTTTGGAGTCGTAGCAGAGATATACAACGCCAACAAACCTACCATAACGATAGACATCACAAGGCCGGTCATTTCTGAACCCGACAACATCACGTTCGTCAATGGTACAACTGGAGCCGCTGGAACGAAACGAACATACAAGTTCAAGTATCCGCCCGGCAACGTTACACACAACATTTCACTTTGATCAACGCGAACAGAGTGACCCGAGCCACCCCGAGTCGCGCGACCCGCCTTTTCCAATTCATCAACGGCCATCAAACCAGCTGCTGAAACCAATTCAACAGTCGATTCACCGTAAGTATTCACACGCAATCCTGAACTCAAATCAAGAAGCGGAAATCCCTTTGGAAGCAAGCCATCTGGCAATGCTACAGAACGGTCTGTTCCCGTATTCACACGAACAGCTTGAGTTCCTCTGAAGTTGTAAGTTGTAAGAATGCGTTCTTTCCACGCCACAACAACTTGAACAACAGGGCCTTTACCCGGAGTTAAATACTTCTTCAAATCTTGAACTTCGCTCGCTGGAGCAAACGTTTTAGATTTCTTTTCTTTTTTGAAAGAAACCTTGCCCGTACGGATCTCTGGGCGAGCCGGTGCTACCGCAATAACTGGTTTCTCTTCTGTTTTTGGCACTTCAACCGGAATACTCGGAACAACTTTGATTTCTTCCGTTTTTACAACTGTCGGAGGAGGCATTGGAGCCGGTGCTGGCTTCGCCGGAGGCTCCACCACAACAGGAGCTACCGCTGCGGCGACAACGGCAGTGTCGGAGGAGCCTTCAACAGGCGCGGCACCGACAACAGCTTCTCCGGGAGGACCTTTTGGTTTTGGAACCCCGACAAAAAATACGATTTTAAAAGGACCAACTTCAACTTCGTCACCCGAAGAGATGCCTTCATCCAAAACGGCTTGACCATTTTTAAAAGTTCCGTTGGAAGAACCAAGATCGCAGATATAGTAGCCTGCATCTCTGCGCTCAATCAGACAATGAATCGGAGATACGCCTTCGCCATCCAGGTCGACATGAACTTCTCCTGAATGACCAATAACGATCTGATCCTGATCGAACTGCTTAACTCCTACGAGTTGATTGTTCTTAAATATTCTGAATATTAACGGTGATCTCAATTAGCACCCCGAACTCGCTGAATGTCTTCTGCTGATCTTCTCATCTCGGGCAAAAAGTTTTCCCTCAATTTAATCAATCTCTTATAATTGAAATTCTTCTTCTGAAATAGATAGAAGAGTTCCGGTTTTTGCGTACCACCTTCAACCAACTCGTCCTCGAAATTCAGAGTCGCTTTGCGCTCTTTTCTTGAAGTTGTCGTAGTTGTTGATGTAGTCGTCGTCGTTTGGGTCGATTGCGCAAACGCGAAGTCACAGGCCATCGTAACAGCCAACATTAATGTAATTTTCTTGAGAGATTGCATCATAGACATTCCCCGACCCTTCGCTCTATTTTATCCCAGCTTTCGCCTTGTTTTCCAAAGCAATAATTCTATTCCTAGAATCAGCTGGTCCCCCTACAAACTTTAGTCTGTTCAAAACTTCAAGTCCGTCTTGGTACTTCTCCATTTTATCAATCAATAAGATCGCATAATTCAACATCGCCTCACGATTGGAATCGTTCTCTTTCAACGCGGCCTTATACATATCTTTAGCTTTGTCGTACTTTCCAGTCGCCGTCAGTGCGATACCGTAGTTGCTTAGGACACGAGTATCACGAATGCCCTTTTTCTGAGCGATATCTAAAACCATCACCGCTTTGTTGTAGTCACGCTCTTGAACATAAATCGCGCCCAAGTTCGCTGCTGCCACCGGCTCTTGGCTGTTGATTTCAAGAGCTTTACGGAATGACTTCACCGCATCTCTTCGCTCGTTCTGTGCTAACTGAACAACGCCCAAGTTTGAATAAAGCTCAGCCGTTCTTGGACTCGCGGCGATCGCTTTATTTAAAAGGTAACGAGATAGATCGAAACGACCACGTTTATAGTGGTACATCGCCAATGCATTGGATGCACGTGGATCCGCAGAAGATTGCGCCAGAATATCTGTCGCAGCTTTGTAGATAGCTTCGTCATTTTGATTCTTAATAGTAGCATTTAAAGCAGAATACTGAGATGAAGCGATAACTACGGGCTTCTTCTCTGGTTCAGCTTGCACTTCTGGGGCTTCTTTAGCACGAGATGCCGAAGAGGACTCCGAACCTTCCAGTCCCGGAGCATCGGTAACACTCAAACCACCAGAGTCTTCTCCATCACCAGTTGATTTCGGAGAAGATGCACAACCTAAGACAAATAGCGCTGATAGGATAAAGATAATTTTATTCATTATTGACC
>JAGIAF010000118.1 GCA_017745015.1 Bdellovibrio sp.
AGGAGCCCATGAGAACTTTTTGCACGTCTTTGTCTCTCATAGTTATTCTTTTCTTGGCCACTCCCGGCCAAGCGACTCCGAATTATCTGGGGTATCAAGGTCGTATTTTAAAAACAGATGGAACTGCTTTAGAGTACAACAACGTTAGTTTTTCTTTTGAAATTACAAATCCGGCCGGCACTTGTGTGGTCTACCGCGAGCAGAAAGACGGCGTAAATATGGTTAACTCCGGCGGTGTCTTTGACGTCCCCATTGGTTCCGGCTCCAAAAAGTTCCCGCTGTCCCCGTCTAAAACTTTACTTAGCGCTTTCGACAACTCACAAGATCTTGATTGTGCCGATTCCAATAACAACGTGGCAAGCAGCTATACTCCCTCCGCTAATCACGGTCGTCTTTTACGCGTGCAATTCCACGATGGTACAGGTTGGAAAGTGATAACGCCTGATACAGAAATTCGCTCGGTTCCTTATGCAGCATTTTCAGCTAGTGCTGAATCTGCAAAGTCATTGAGTGGCAAAACAGCTGCTGATTTCGTATTGAAAAACGACCTTACAAGTTGTTCCGTTGGTCAGTATTTGACTTTTGATGGTACAAGCTTCGCCTGTCAAAACGATGCCGGCGGCGCTGGTATGGTGAGTGACGTGAATGTCTCTGCTCCACTTATTAAGGGTGGAACAGCGTCAATCCCCTCTATCAGTATCAATGTTGGTACGACAGCGGGTACGGTGGCCGCTGGTAATGACACGCGCTTCGGCAATGCTACAAAAATTCAAAACGTTTCTATCTCTTCAACAGCTCCGGCAACAGGTCAATATTTGAAATATGATGGAAGTAATTGGCTGCCAGGCTCTATTGCCATCAGCGAGGTCTCAGGTTTAAGCACCAGTCTTGCAAGCGCCCTATCTCAGTCCACATTTAATGCCGCCGTTGCTTCTGCAAGTTGCGGTCAACATCAGACATTATATTGGAATTCAGTTTCTTCCTCATTCCAATGTCAGGCTATCAACGTCTCTTTGGCTGGCGACGTAAGCGGAACTATTGGCGCTTCGAGTGTTGATAAGATCAAAGGCGTTGCCATTGACTCCACTGCGCCAACATCTGGACAAGTTCTTAAGTATGACGGCGCAAAGTGGGCTCCCGCTACGGATACTTCGGTGAAAAATCTTGGCGGTACTCCTGGATTCAAATCAGGCGTGAACGGGTCTAAGGGTGCTGCAGGCACTGCTGGCAACATCTATATCTCCAGTGATACCAAAGAGATCTATCGCGACAACGGGACCACGTGGGATCTTGTGGGTTCGGCTTCTGGTAGCGGCGGGACCATTACTGGAGTGACAGCAGGAACGGGACTTACGGGTGGCGGCACAACAGGCGCAATATCTTTAGCCGTTGATGCGGGAATCGGTGCCAATAAAATCGTCCAGTTGGATGGTTCATCGAAACTTCCAGCAGTCGATGGTTCTGCTCTTACTAATCTGAATCCCTCAGCGTTGTCTGCTGTTGTACCGATCTCTAAAGGCGGCACAGGCCAAAGCTCGCAAACCGCGGGCTTCAATGCTCTCAGTCCTCTGACAACTAAAGGTGACATCATCACCCGTGATAGCACGAACAATATCCGTTTGAGTGTTGGTTCCGATGGCCAAGTTCTTACAGCTGATAGCGCCCAAGCCAGTGGTTTGAAGTGGACCACTCCCACAAATGGAACTGTAACAAATGTTTCGGCTGCGGCTCCTTTAGCAGTTGCGACCGGCACGACAACTCCGACAATTTCTATTTCTAATGGTTCGGCGACTGGCCAAACTCTACGCTGGGGTGGCGCTGCTTGGAGCGCTACGAAATTAGTTTATACTGATCTCGTAAACTCTACGGCAGCAAGCCCATGGCCTTCAGTGACGTGTTCTGCAGGCCAAGCCGTGATCTGGAGTTCCGCTTCGGATTCATTCGTGTGTTCGACAATCACAATCAGCGGCTCTAACTTCGCTTCACAATCCTCTAACCTCGTGTTCGCAGGTCCTACTTCAGGAAGTGCAACGCCAACATTCCGTGCTTTAGCTTCGACGGATCTTCCATTAACTGGTGCCTCGGGAGTTTACGTCAACGGCGGTAATAGTTTTGGTACAACAGCGACTATCGGCACGAACGACAACTCCAACTTCGCCCTAAAAGCCAATAGTGCTACTGCTGCGACAATTACACCGGCTGGCAATTTTGGTATTGGCATCTCGCCGTTATACTTACTTCACGTGGCAAAAAATCAAAATGCGATTACTGAAGGTCGTATCGAGAATACAATTGCTACGGGGAACACCAGTGCGGGAGCAAGATTCCAAGTTGTTGCCGGAGACTCCAGTGGTCAAATTGCAGCTTATCCCTCTGACTTCGCAACAGCAGCCTATGCCGATAGATTTATCGTGGCGGCCAACTCTACTGCCTCTAATGGTTTGCTTCTAACAACAAACACCACAGCACCCATTGATCTTGCTGTGAATGGCAACACCATTCCCCACCTACGTGTCACTTCGACAGGACAAATCGCCGTTGCTTCATCTACAGTGACAGGTCGCCTAGGAAATAGCAGTATCAACTACGGTGACTTGGGTAATGGCTTAACAGGCAACTCTTTCAATTGGCAGCAAACAGATACTGTCGGTTGGGCGGGTTCCTTCGCTTCAACTGGTGACTTTGGACTTATCGCAGCTACGGACTCTACGACGGGGACCGTATTTCAAGCATCGTCAGGTGCCTACACTGTGGGTACGGCTCGCAGAGCAAACAGTCTTTTCACAATTAAAGGTTCCGGTTATGTAGGGATCGGAAACTCGGCTCCAGTAGCGGCTCTGGACATCGTCAACGATGCAAAGAGCGCTGACCAGGCCGACGATATCAATATCAGAACTTTTGATGCCGCCAATACTCCTTCATTAATCATGACTCGTTCTCGTGGAACTCTGGCAAGTCCACTGGCTCCAAATAATGGTGACGGCATGGGGAGCGTGAGTTTCCGGGGGTGGGATGGCTCTGCGGTTGCCACTGCCGCAGCAATCATTTCTTACACTGAGGGCGCATGGTCTTCCGGAAGCACTCCTGCCCGGCTTCAGTTTTTTACTAACAACGGAACTGCAAATACAGAGCGCATGAGAATTACATCCGCCGGTAACGTCGGTATAGGCGTTACGGGTCCAGTAGCCCCTCTTCACATCGCCAATCCCAATCCAGCTGGCGTCGGAATGATTATTTCTTCTGACGCGGAAATCGGTATAGCTGATGGCGAAGACTTTGAAATCGTTCATACCAATCCAACAACAGGCGCCATCACCAATCGTCGTTTCATCATAAACAGCACAGGCTACGTAGGTATCAACACAACTTCACCGACTGTTGCTTTGGAAGTGAATGGTACAGCCAGAGCAACAATGTTCAAAAATGGCGGTATGGACTTTGTCGTGGGCGATGCCGACCAAGTAACTCGTGGTGACTGCGGAGGCTGTCGTGCCATAGTTAAAGATAATTCTGCCACTCTGCACTTGAATTATGCCGGCGACTTTACTGGTGGTGTGATGGTAGGCAGCTTGGGCTATCCGCGAGTCGATAACAGTTACTCTTGGGGTAAAGCGGCCAACCGTTGGACGGCTATCTATGCCGTGAACGGTACAATTCAAACATCAGATCGTCGCTTGAAAACAGATATAAAAGATATTGATCTGGGACTTGATTTCATCAACTCCCTTCAACCCATGTCGTATAAGTGGAAAGCCGATTTCGGAAAAGAGAATTCGAAAACTCACTGGGGCTTCATGGCTCAAGATTTAGAAAGCCAAGTTCAGAAATCGTTGAGATCCGAAAACCCGGTGGGCTTAATCAGTCACGATAACAAAGATGAATATTACGGTGTGAACTACTCGGAGTTGATTGCTCCACTAGTAAAAGCCATACAGCAGCTTTACACAAAAATGCAGGATAAATTCACGCAGCAAGACCAGCGTATCAGCCACGTTGAGAGTGAAATGATAAACCTCAGGGAACAAAATGAGCTCTTACGAAAACAGAACGACGCTTTATTGCAAGCTCTTAAGTCTCAAAATGAGAAGGCTCAACGATCACCAGCATCAAGCCGATAAGTATGTATCTGCACGTCTATTGCCGGGAGGAATTCGGTATGAAAAAGTTGATGGCCCTATCAGTGATGATGCTAGCCACTGCTGGCTGCTCGATGGAAGCAACTTTGGAAGATCTTAGCAGCGCCATCGAAACGCTAAAAGCTCCCGCAAAAGCAACCGGCCTCGTCTCCGGCTCCACTCAAACCGGAGTCACTACTGGCGGCGGTACAGTTTACAAAGTTCAAAGCACCGTTGGTAACTACATGTCCGGCATCGAACAAGAGGCCAAAGACTCCGGCGGCACTACTACCTACAAAGTCTACTCGTCTGTACAAGGCGCTATCGTTTCCAACTAAGCTCTCGGCGCGCCTCTGGCTCTTAGGCTTTGGGCAGCTGGCTTACTCGGACAGTCCTCGCTCTTTTCTTTTTGCACAATCTCTTCTTTTTATCGGTTGGTCGACTCCCCCGCTTCGAAGTTGACTGCGCATTCTGCGGAACTCGACGCCAGCTACCCAAAGCCTAAGATCCAGATGCGGCGGAGTTTAGTCTTCACGTCTCCATCGAATAAGTTAATTTTGTAAGGTCTTAACCGCTTCAGTTTTGCCTGAGGAAGGGAGAGCTGGACCGAAGTCTGGGGATTTAAAGTTTCAAAATGAGATGCCGATAAGAGAGCTATAAACCAGGAAGGTTTTCTTATGATGGCTGTCGCTTTACTTATTGCAGGCTTGCTCCAAACCGCTCATGCAGCGGAGACGATGACGATTGTTGATGTTCGACGTAACATCACTCTTTCTGAAGAAGAAACTCCTTATAAAGATTTTTATATTGCGGCGGGTGCTGATTCTGGATTGAAAAAAAATCTGGTGGTGACGGCAGTTCGTAAGATTAATGTGCGTGATGCTGCTGGTGCAAATGCGGTTGGTGAGATCGCTGTTCCAGTGGGTCAGCTGAAAGTCATCGCGGTTTACGACAAAGTTGCGGTGGCTCGTGAGTTCACTTTGCTTTCTCGTGATGAGCTTCCGATGCTTGAGCAAATTGGAATCATGACTGGCGATAAAATCGACCTTCGTGGTTCATTTATCGATACTTCTAAGCCCAAACCAAAACGCAAAGTGGCTGAGGTTACGGGCGCTACGACAACGACGACGACGGTCACAACTGTGACGACTGTTCCAGCAATGCCAATGATTCTTCCTGCGGCGGCCCCTACGGCTCCGGTTGCTGCTCAAACGGGCACTCCAGCGGTTCCTGGGAAGGATTTACAGGCCGTTGCGGTTCCGGCTCAACTCCAGGCGCAAGCCCCGGTTTCTACAGGGGAAAAGCTTGAAAAAGTGGCGGATTCTGGTAACACCTCGGGGCATGAGTGATAATAAATATTTCCGCGTTCGCCTAAGCCAAGTTCCTGCTGATCTTGAAGACATTATTACGACCCACAGCTTCGGCTGTGGAGCTTCCGGTGTGACCGAAGCTTTGGTCTTCACTCAACCCGATCTCACTTACGATCCAACATTGGTCAACGTACCAACTCACGAATTGGACGTCTTCTTCCCAACAAATCCTGACAAAGATTTCTTCACCGGCTTGACTGAGTACAGCCCGATTATCAAATGGCAAATCTTTGAAGAAGAAAACAAAGACTGGCTTGAAGAGTGGAAAAAAGGCTTCAAACCTTTCCGTCTTGTTGGCGACTTCTGGGTTGTGCCGTCTTGGCTCACTCCCCCACCTGAATGCAAACATCCAATTTATATCGATCCAGGTATGGCATTCGGTACAGGCACTCACGCCACAACGCAGATGATGGCGTTCTTCATTCACAAGCTTGCTGAAAAATACAAAGCCAACTTGGCGGACTGGGCTTTGCTTGATGTGGGCACTGGGACTGCGATCCTTGCGATGCTGGCTCAAATGAGTGGCGTTGGTTTGGTAGCAGGTATCGAGATTGACCCTGAAGCTCGTCGTGTCGCTCGTGACAATGTGAAGCTGAACAAGCTTCCGCAAATCGACGTTCCAGAAACTCAGCTTGATGAAATCCGTGGCCCTTACGACGTGGTTGTTGCCAACATCATCGATGGCGTTTTGATCAACATCAAAAAAGATCTTTTGCGCGTGTTGAAACCAGGCGGTCACATCCTTCTGACTGGTATTCTTGAAGAGCGCGACAATCACTTCTTTGAAAAGTTCTTCGAAAATTCTGGTTTAACGGTAGTCCGTCGTCTTGAAAAAGATGAATGGGTTGGTTACTGGGCGCAACTAGAAGGCTAATTCATGAGACGCTATTGGATTGAGAAAAAAGATCTCTTCGGAGATCAAGTGAACTTTACTGGCGATGTTTTCCATCACATCTTCGATGTCTGCCGCCAAGAAGAAGGTTCTAAATTCGAAGTTCTCACTGAAGACAGCAAAGCGTACTTCGTCGAAGTCACGCAAGTTTCAAAAAAGTCGGCGACAGCTCGTGTTCTTGAAGAACGCGAAATCCCGGCTTTGAAAACTCCGCACATTCACTTGGCACTTTCCATCTCTCGCTTCCCAGTGATGGATGCGGTCATGGAAAAAGCTGTGGAGATGGGTGTGAAGAGCATTCAACCCTTCTTTTCTGAGTTTAGTTTTGTTCGCTCTGGCGAGAAAATCTCCGACAACAAAGTCGAGCGTTGGGACAAGATCGTTAAGTCGGCGACTCAACAATCTGGCCGTGGCGATCTGATGAAAGTCCACCCGGCTCTCCCTCTTGAGAAGCTTTCTGGTATCATTAACCAAAGCGCCCAGCATGTGGGTCTATTTGCATATGAAGGCTCATCAACGCTTAGCATCAAGGAATACATCAGCAAGGTTAAAGCGAACCATCCCCAAGGCATCACCGACATCTGGATCATTGTCGGGAGCGAGGGTGGCTTCTCTCACAGCGAAGTTCAAAAATTCCAGGACCTAGGCCTTCATCCAGTCACGTTGGGACCACAAGTTTTGCGAGTTGAAACGGCTTGCATGGCCTTGGTATCAGTCCTAAAGTATGACTTTGATCTGATGAGTTAGGAGAAGGCATGGATCCATTTGAGGAATTTGAGTTTAAACCACTCACCGATGGTCTAGGTTTCCACAAAAAGAAAACTGCAGCTAAGCCTGAAGTCGAGGCCGATTCTTTCACGGCTTCTCCAAGCATTATTAAATCTCAAGGTCTTGAGTTGATCGATGAGGGTTCAATAGATCCTCTTCGTCCACCACTTCCACGCAAAAAATCGACTTCACAAATCCCTACAGCTCCTGGCTCTTTGACAGAAGTTGGCGGCGACGGTTCGTCTTCAAGCGCAGCGGTTGATGAAATTCTTAAAACTCTTCAAAAAAATCGCCGTTTTGAATTTGACGAAAACAAAGCCAAAACAAAAATCACAGCAACTGCGACTAAAGAAGAATACAAAAAAACGGTATGGAGTTTCTCTGCCGCTCTTCTTGACGGCATGCTCGTAGTGGCGGCCAGCCTTCTTTGCATGATCCTTCTTCTTTTGATCACGAAAGTAGATTTGATCGCGAACCTGACTCACCCAGATGACCAATTCATGATTTACTTCGCGACAGCTTCTATCTTTGCGGGCGTAAGCTTTATCTATTTGACAGTGAACCGTATGTTCATGGGCGCAACTCCAGGTGAGTGGGCTTTTGATCAACGTGTGGGTCAACCAGAAGAAACTCCAACAGGCCTTTATGGTTTGAAAGTGGCTGCTCGCAGCGCTTTGGTTGTATTGACTGGTTTCATCGTACTCCCAATCCTTTCAGTTCTTTTCAATAAAGACGTTGCTGGACAAATCACCGGCGCACGTTTGATGAGAAAGGCGTAAGTCCATGGGCCAAGTTCGCACTGGTAAAGACATTGCTGATTCCTTGGCCTCTGCTCGCGCTGCTGGTAAAAAAATCGTTTTCACAAATGGCTGCTTTGACCTTCTTCACGTAGGTCACGTTCGTTACTTGCAAGAAGCTCGCTCTTTGGGTGACATCTTGGTAGTCGGTGTGAACTCCGATGCCAGCGTGAAACGTTTGAAAGGACCGACTCGTCCTGTTCAGATTGAAGCGGATCGCGCAGAGATCTTGGCAGCCTTGGGTTGTGTTGATTACACAGTTATCTTCACTGAAGACACTCCAGAAAATTTGATCCACGCTGTTAAACCAGATATCTTGGTTAAAGGTGGCGACTGGAAGATCGAACAAATCGTTGGCGGCACTTTCGTAGCGGGATACGGTGGCCAAGTGATGTCATTGCAATTCATTGATGGCAAATCAACGACCAAGTTGATTGAAAAAGCCAATACCGGTTCTGCAAACAATTAAAATCTGTATCCGAGTTTTCCGCTGTAGACTGTGTCTGAATAGCGATCGACTTGCAAAGCGATGAACGCCTTAGAGATTCCCACGTTCACACCAAAGAATGTGTGATCTTCAGTGACGTCACGTTTTTCAGTGTTAGCACTTGCCGTGATCCCATCAGGTCCACCGATGAAAGTTCCTTGAGCGCGAATCACGCCACCACCGAAATACAAAGCCAGATCATCCATATTCACAGTTCCAATCAAATCCCAACCACTCGTTGTGACATTGATCAGATTTTGGAAGTTCGCTCCACCGGCATAAATCATCGCTGAAAAAGAAATAGGGAAGAAACTTGCTTCATAGAAGCCCCAGCGAACTTGACCACCAAAGCTTTGCATTTCTTCTGATTGGAATGACGGTGTGAAATACACAAAAGTATCGATGTTATAGAAAAGTCCCTTACCTAAGCTCAAGCTATAGTAAGTCATCTCCCCTTTATCATCTGTCTTATTACCTAGATTCGAAAGGTCTTCGGTCGGAATGAACTGAGTTGAAACACCGATCTCAACGCCGGAATAACCGCCCAATGGATACGGATCGTCCAGAATTTTTCCTGCGGATCCAAATCCGAGAATTTCCAAAGCCCGGGTCTGATCGCTTGCATCTAAGCCTTTAGGAAGATTCGTCACAGACAATGCCTGCACACAAAATCCGCTTAAAAGTATGAATAGCAAACGACGATAAAGTTTCATAGAAACATTCTCATCGAAAGAAGTGGGAGCTGTCTAGCCTTGGGATTATGCGACGATGTGTCGTGGGTCAGAATAAGGCGCTACTAAAGAGAAGCAACGCCGGTTTGGATTTGGCTAAGTGCTGAGTTCGCAAGGCTCGCGATTTCTGAATCTGAGCTTTGAGAAAGCGTTTGGAAGATCGATACGAACTGAGTGTAGCTCGCGACCGTGTTCGTAGAACCTGTGCCACCGCGATTTCTTGTATCTGTTGTTACAACGTTGCTCTTCGCGTTTTGGTACCCTTTGATTACCAATTGCGTAGCCAAGCTCACAACTGTTGTTGATGAACTCTTAAGAGACGTTGCCAAAATACCAAGGCGACCTGAGTTTGCATAACCTAGAAGATAAGCATCGGCCTTCGTTTGAAGATCTTGTGGCAACACAGAGTAGCTTTCAGCCGTTAGTGCGAAAGCTGTCGAGTTATAGAAAGAACTGACCGCTGAAAGGCCCAAACCTTGAGTTTCCGCGTTGCTATTATGAAGAAGCTCTTTCACGATACCGTAGAAAGCTGTATCGGTAAGTTCTTTTTCCATGTAAGCCGCAACCATTTTATTTACGTTTTCAGTTGTTGGTTGTCCCAACACCAGGCTGCGCCATTGTTCTGCAG
>JAGIAF010000119.1 GCA_017745015.1 Bdellovibrio sp.
AACGATATGTTTGGTGGCGACGCGGTTTCTACGGTTTGGAATATGTTATTGAAGCCTGAAGTAGTTCAAGCCGCTGGTATGTTCCAAGATTGCGTGGCTTCTGGTTGGATTGCGACATACTACGAAGGTTCTTGTGCGAAACCAAATCCAGGTCGTAAAAGACTGTTAGATCAAGCGGCACAATTGCCATTCGACGAAAGTATTAAAAAGAAAGTTTCAGATTGTGCCACTGGTGGTGGTCTTCCGTGTAATCCGATGATTTACGGTTTCTCGGATAACAACGGTACTCCATACTGTATTAAGTCCGATTTGAAATCAGCGACTTATCAATGTAGTACCGAAAAAGCTCCGCTTCCAAGTTCAAAAGAAAGAATTATCAAATCCATCGTAGCAGCAAAACATGGCGACCCTTCATTGTGTAAGATTGAAGGCGAAAAGACAGTATCTCAAGCTTGTACGGATGCTCTAGGTAACTATGTGTCTTCTTTGCAAAACCATTACTTGAATGCCGCAAACTTCTGTACGAATGGCGAAGTGAAATCAGTTGATTCTCGTGAAAAATGGGTTACGAAATCTGGCATTCGCGGTGACCAAAAACAAGCTTGTGATAACTTAAGAGATCGTTTCTTCGATCTTCAAGTGGTATTGACAGGTCAACCACCGATCGCCGTTGATGACTGTGCGACGATGGCTGAAGGCGCGACTAAAAAAGACGGCAAATGCGTGTGCCCAGATGGTGCAGCTCCTCGTCCTGCAACTCAAGGTGTAGGTGAAGACAAAGCCGCTACCGCTCCGGCTCCAAAAGTAACGCAAGTTCCATTTAAGATTGCTGATAAAGATGATGCTCCTCCGGCTCCAGGTGAAGGTGGTGCAGCAGCTCAAAGCAGCAGCTATAAATTCTCGTGTGTGGCTGCTGGTATGGGCGGTCAAGTTGAGAAAGCTGAAGAATGCAGTGAGTGGAGCTGGTGTAAGAAAAAAGGTCTTTACATCGGTCTTGGTGTGTTAGGTCTGGGTCTTCTTGGTGCATGGTTGTTGTTTAAACATAACAAAAAAGACAAGAAATCGTCTCCAACTTATGAACCACCAGCTGGCGTTCCAGAACCTTCTCCAACTGTGACAACAACTCCAGGAACGGGTATTGAGAATCCAGAGCCGAATCCAAGTTGTAACGGCACCCTTCTGAATGGTGTTTGTTGTGTACTGCCTAACATTGTTGAGGGTGGGGTTTGTAAGGCCTCAGTAATTGTGACGCCGCCGCCAGAACCGTCTTCTGAAGGTGGAACGACTACGGGAACAATTTTAATCAACGGCGTTCGCTAAGATAGCCGCTGAGATTAAGAATGATCTCAAACGAAAAAATCGAAAATCAAAACAATCCACAGAGGGCTCCCCGAAATCGGGAAGCCCCTGTGCCTTTAATAGGCCCTTCACGACGTCGTCGTGCTCCGACTCAACCGCAACAATCCAAACTCAATGAGCTCTTCAAAGACCGCAAGGCTTTGCAGTTTCAGAATACAGGCTTTCAAGGTGGTCCTTCACGTCGTCGCAAAGGCTATCGTTTAGCTCTGTGGTCTTGGATGGCTGCGTTTGTTGATGCGCTGATTTTGCTTTCCATGAGCTGTGTGTTTTTGGTCTGCTTTTCAATGTTGATGAAAGCCCCAGTGGGAGCGCTCTTAAAAGGTCTTTTCCATACTGAATATCGTATTTTATTTTATGTGGAAGTCTTCGCCGTGTGCTCTTGGATCTACATGGTCACGATGCGTGTTTTTATGGGCGCAAGTATCGGTGAATGGGCTTGTGATTTGCGCTTAGGAAATCCCCATGAGCGCTTTGAGAGTATCTATGTGCTACGAGTTCTTTTGCGTGCAACTTTAATACTTGCAACAGGTGTTGTGACATTGCCACTTCTGTCGTTGCTCTTCGGAAAAGATGTCGCCGGATCTATATCAGGTCTGCGTTTACTTTCTTTGAAGTAATCCCAAAACTTCATAGTGATTCGTTTGTGGGAATTGGTCTAAGATAGCTAATTCCTGAATCTCATAGCCAAAACTTTGAAGTCGAGCCATATCGATCATCATCGATTCTGGAAAACACGACATATAGATAAAGAACTTCGGTCGTTCCGATTCTTGCAAAGCTTCCAGTGGATTTAAGAAGTTCATCAACCCAGAGCGCGGCGGATTGGCAAGGACACCATCGAATTCGGAAAAGTCCTGCAGAATTTTCTTTTGGAAATCCCCGCGATAGATTTTTAGTTTCTGTGCGTGATGTTTTAAAGATGGCGGTAAAACACTTACAGTCTTCTCTAGGCCTTCTAAAGAAAGAGCATCAATCTCACAAGCCAAGACCGAATGAGCGGTGGCCAGGGCGGGCAGAGTGAGATTTCCAATTCCCGATCCAAATTCAATCAAGCGAGCGCCGGGATATGAATTCACCCAGGCCGAGATTTGCTCAGCAATCAAAACATTGGCCTTTATGCTTGGTTGTGTAAAACTCGCAACATGGCAATAAAGATCCACAGGAGTTTCACCCATCCAGGTGTTGAACCAAATATTGAGCTCTGGATCTTTTAATTTAAATTCTTGGCCATTCCAGAACGGAACTTTGCGGCGTTGGCCGATCTCTATGAAGGCTTCTTGTTGAAGCTTCTGAAGAATTTCTTTTTCGTCCAACAAAGCTTTAATATCGACATTCGCAAAATCAAGCCAGACGCCTCGTTGTCCCGAGGGGCTTACGCGCAGACGAATGGAGCCTTTTGAAATGGGCCATTTGATTTTACGAAACTCTGTCAGCCAGCTTTGTAGTTCCGGAGACATTTGAGCGCAGACGTCTAAATCAACAATCTCTTTGTTGTGTTTTCCATAAAGACCCAGGCGGCCATCGATCAAGCTGAAATCCAGGCGATCGCGCAAGTGCGAGGCGCCGGCACTCAAAAAATCAATAACCCCGTTGTAGCGAATATCATGATTCTTTAAAAGCTCTGAGAGTTCTTGAGTCTTAAGATCTTTTTGCGCCCCATAGGTTTTATCCAATAGTTGGCACCCTGAGCAGACCGGCTCATAGGGGCACGGGACTTTAGCGTTTGGATCTAAGGGTGTAGAAATCATTTTTTATGTGGACCTGGCTCAAGAGTAAAAATACATGAAGCGGCGTCTTTCACGACGCCATCTTCATAGTGCAAATCTCGGTCAGTATAACCCAAAGTCACATGAGGATAAAAGAGATCGGGATTAAAGTCCGAGGCTTTTCCGCCATGGGATATATATAGCTCTTGAATGGCTTTACGGATCTTAAAGAGATTCTCGGAATCCATCACGACAAAATAAGTGCTTTGCTCTTGGTCTTTGATCTTCGCTTTTCCTTTTCCTACGCACAGTGGATGGAAATGACTTCCTTGTAGGTTCATCTTTGCGGCAATAGCGTTGATTTCTTGAATGGAAATTTTCTTGCTCAAGACTTTGTCAAACTCAGGAGGTGTAATCACAGTGATATGGGCTTCACCACGGTTTTTAAGAGTCACTTTTTCGCGGGCTTCCGTTTCTTTTAGAAGAGCTTGGAATCCCGGATAACTAAAGTTCATCGCAAGATAGCTTTTGAATGGAGCGTTTTCGTCGTGGCTCACAAATGGAACCTGCACAAAGACCTCATCTGTGTAGTGCGCAGAGGAGAGAGTTTTAGGACTTTGAGTGGCGCAGGAGGTCAGTAGTGCGGTAATGAAAACCCATTGAATAGCGCGCATTGTATCCTCTCCGTTTATTGACTTAGGTCTTGGCTGCTTCTAGCCTACACAGACTATGAAAAAAGTGAAAGTGCTTCTTACAAATATTCTCGCAACATCTCTGGTTTTTTCATTGGCAGCCTGCCAAACCCAAGAAAGTAAGAGTATCGCAACCTCGAAAACGGAGTCCTTCGTAAATGCCCCGAATTCTCTGATGACGGAAGCTCGCCAGATCACTTTTGTGGGCCCTAAATCCGGTGAAGGCTATTTCAGTCCAGATGGCAAAACCATGATCTTCCAAAGCGAGCGCGAGCCAGGCAATCCCTTTTATCAAATGTACTTAATGGATATGACTTCGGGCAAAACAACTCGCGTGTCACCAGGAATGGGTAAAACGACTTGTGGTTGGATCCATCCTTCCATGAAAAAGGTCATGTTCTCCTCGACGCATCTTGATCCTGAGGTGAAAAAGAAAGCGGCCGATGAAATCGAGAATCGTAAGAAAGCGGTTAAGACGAAGTACTCGTGGAATTATGACGATAGTTACGACATCTATTCCTCTGATTTAAATGGTAAGAACTTAAAGCGTCTCACGAAGGAAAAAGGCTACGATGCAGAAGGAGCTTATTCTCCTGATGGTCAATGGATTGTCTTTGCTTCCAATCGCGCGGGATATACCGAAAAGCTTGAGGGCGATGATAAAAAGTATTTCGAGCAAGATCCTTCCTATATGATGGATATCTACATCATGAAGGCCGATGGCAGCCAGGTGAAGCGCCTGACGGATGCTAAAGGTTATGATGGCGGGCCCTTCTTTAGTGCGGATGGTAAGAAAATCACATGGCGTCGTTTTGCTCCCAATGGAGCGACGGCGGAGATCTACACCATGAATGTTGATGGCTCAGAGCAAAAGGCCGTGACGAAGTTAAAGGCCATGTCCTGGGCTCCGTTCTTTCATCCGTCAGGAGATTACATTGTTTTCGCCTCCAGTGTTCTGGGATTTGCTAACTTTGAATTGTTCATTGTTGATGCCGAAGGTAAGCACGAGCCTGTTCGCGTAACCTTTGCTGATGACTTTGATGGGCTTCCGGTTTTCACGCCGGATGGTAAAAACCTTTCCTGGACTCGTCGAAATCAAAAAGGGGAGTCGCAGATCATGATGGCGAAATGGGACGATGTGCAGGCCCGCAATCTTTTGGGGTTAACTCCTCAAGATCCGGCGCAGGCTTCTTTATCTCCAGACATTTCTGTCGATGATCTCAAGGTGTGGGTGAACTACCTAAGTTCTCAGTTTGAGGGGCGCGGGACTGGTTCGACTTACGAAAAGATCTATACACAGAAAATCGCCGATATGTTTAAGGCCTGGGGTTTAAAACCTGCAGGCGAAAATAGCACCTACTTCCAGGCCTTCGAATTTACTTCAGGTGTCAGTCTAGGAGCTAAGAACTCTCTTGAACTTGTCGGGACAGGCAAAGCAACCTACATCGTTTCTAAGGACTATGAGCCTTTGTCATTCTCTAAGGTGGGTATCATCACCGCGGCACCGATTGTCTTTGCAGGATACGGAATCAAGGCCCCCGCCTCAGATAAAGAGCCTGAATATGATTCTTTTAAGGGACTGGATGTTAAAGGAAGATGGGTCATGGTTTTAACGGACCTTCCCGCAAATCTTCCGGCACCCCGTCGTCAATATTTGAATCTATACTCGCGATTGCAACATAAGGTTACGGTTGCCAAAAATGCTGGCGCCATCGGCTTGATTGTAGTGAACGGACCGTTGAGTGATTTGCCAGAAAAATTTGGTCCATTAAAGTTCGAAGGATCTTTGGCAGAGACCAGTATTGCGGTTTTAAGGCTTTCAACAAAAGTCGGCTCTGAAATTGTAAAACGCGCTTGGAAAGATTTGAGCGTTGTTCAACATGATTTGGATAAGGGTGAAATGGTCCCGGGATTTGTTATTCCTAGCACTTATCTGAAAGGAAATGTCGATCTTCAGTTCCGAAAATCCGAGGGAATTAATGTCTTGGCAGAACTTCCTGTGAAGTCCTCGAAGAGTTCCGTTTTGATTGGCGCCCACGGAGATCACTTGGGACATGGTGAGCTAGGAAGTTCTTTGGCTAAAAATGCAGATGTGGGGCAGGCTCATCATGGTGCTGATGACAATGCTTCCGGTGTATCAGGTGTGATGGAGTTAGCACATTACTATGCTCACCTTCAAAGTACTTCTCCGAAAGTCTTAAAGAAGAGCTTGAAGTTTGCGGTTTGGTCTGGAGAAGAGTTGGGAGATCTTGGCTCTTCACGCTTTACGAAGTTTGCTGCAAATAGAAACCTCGAGGCTTACTTGAACATGGATATGGTAGGTCGCCTTCGCGACAGACTTTTTGTGCAAGGTCTAGGGTCAGGCGATGTATGGACAAAGCTGGCTGAGCAGGTAGAGGCGAAAACAAAATTGCCAATGGTTGTTCAAGAAGATCCGTATTTGCCAACGGATTCTCTAGCTTTTTATGTCGCTGGGGTTCCTACGGCCAATTTCTTTACCGGCGCTCATGGTGAATATCACACTCCGCGAGATACTTATGAAACCATTAACTTTGAAGGTCTAGCGAAGGTTTTGGGAGTCGTAAAAGGCTTCAATGAAGAAGTGAGCTTCACCGCAAAACCTGTTGTGAAATATGTAAAAATCGCCAGCACTCAAAGCAATATGGAAGGTCGAAGTTTCCGGGTGTATCTGGGAACGATTCCTGATTATGCCCAAGAAGGATTGAAAGGTGTTTTGATTTCTGGAGTTTCAAAAGACAGTCCAGCTGAAAAAGCCGGGCTTCAAGAAAAGGACGTGATCGTTGAGTTTGACAACACCAAGATTGAGAACTTGTACGATTATGTTTATGCACTTCAGGCCGTGAAACCAAATAAAGAGACGACGATCCTTGTTCAACGCCATGGTAAGTTAATGACCTTGAAAATCACGCCAAAGCTTAAAGAATAGGTTTTAAGCGTTCAGGGGAGTCTAGGAAAAACAAACGGGGAGTGATTGAAACACTCCCCGTTCTCTTTTTAAATTTTCAAATACCGGAAATTACAGCGCTGGGAACTTCAATTTTGGGCACTTCTTTTTCAAGAAGGTTGCAAGTTCTTTGTCTTTAAAGCGAACATACGGATCTCCATCTTCTTTGTATTTAAAGATGTCGCCTACAGTTAAGTTGCACACTTTGCCGTTTTCATCTGTGAACTTCACCGGACCTGCTGGGTTCTGAGTTGGTGCTTGACCCATTTTAAAGCCGGCATCCATCATCAAACCTTTATAGGCTGTGATCTCCACGCCACCTTTATTGTCTTTGCCGACGGCATCTGCCAATTTTGTTTGGGCTTTATCCATGCCAGAAATCTCAGCAGTTTCGTAATCAAAGTAATAAACGTCACCTGTGCAAGAAGTCACTTCGAGGCGACGCAATTCTTCATTCCATTTAAAAGTCGGGTTTTTAAAGCGACGAGGGAATGAGTAGAACTCACGAGCTCCTGTCGTTTCTGAGATAGGACCATTACCGTAGGAGTTGAAAATCATAAAGTTGCCATCATCGGCGAACAGATAACTGCGATACACCATCCCTGTGCGTTTGAAGTTGCCCACAGAAACGAAGCAAGCTCCAGACTGTGCTGCATTTACTTGCACTTGAATCGAGCCACCACGTTCAACGCGGCTTTGGCAGGATTGTGCTTCTTGTTCAGGCGTTGCGAAGCTTGGGAAAGCCATTAGTAAAGATAAAAGTATCATCATAGATCCACCTCTTGAGGTGTCTAGCAGACCCCAGGAGAGAGGGGCTGTCAGCATGGGAAACGCAGCGGCACAAAACTTTTCCCAACCGAACTTTGACCAATTCTGGACTCGATGTTCATTAACCTTTCGTGGTTTTATAGGAGTCTCCCTTTCTGAGGTGACCGAACGATGTCTTCTTTTAGCGACGAATTTAGAAAATACCAAAAACAAGGACGCTCTCTGACGGCTGCGATTGTCTTGGTGTCGGTCTTAGCGCCGATCTCTTTTTCGTTATTGCTTGAAAGAAAGTTTCACTGGGCAATGTCTGGTGCCGCTGCGATGGGATTCTTGGCTATTGCTGTTGGATTACATATTTATCGTGCTAAGGTTTCTCAAAAGTTGGTTCGTAAATACGAAAATCTGGATGTGGGTTCAGTGTTAGCTAAAAAGCTTTCTCCAAAAGCGCCTGGTCGTTTCGTGATCACCAACCGTGGTTACAATCATTTCTATTTGCGTTGCTTGAATACAGGCGAGCAAGTTCTCGTGTCTAAGAACAGAGTTCGCGAAGATTTCGATATTGCAAATTGATTTCTAAGAGTCGCTGACGGAGCCTTTTCCTATGGAGGTTCCGATGCGAAGTGTGGCTCTTTACCTCGCGCTTCTATTCGTTCTTGCTTCACCCCTTAGTTTTGCCAATCCCTTAGATCACACCTGTGGTACTGAAACTATCTATGGAATCAGTTTCAAATATTGTGTGAATCACGTCGATCGCCAGCAAACACGCGATATCGTTTATTTCTTCCATGGCCTCCAAGGAAATGCCGAAAGCTGGTTCACTCATCCTGAGGCCGCTGTCGTTGCTAATTATTGGAGTAAACATAACTACGAGCCCACGATCATATCTGTCTCTTTAGGGGGAGCATGGTTGCTTGTTAACAATGACAGGTTTCCATTGTTGCCCTTTTTTAAAAATCAGATGATGCCTTTCTTAGAGCAAAAAATCGGAGGTTTGCAAGATGGTCGACGTCTGCTTATTGGAGCGTCGATGGGGGGCTTTAATGCCACTCAAGCATCTTTGCGATTGCCTGGAGATTTTCAAAAGGTTGCGTTGTTATGTCCGGCGATTACAACTATTGGACCTTATGCCTCGCCGAACGAAATCGCGGCCTATATCAAGCGAACCGGTGCGAACCCGCTCTTGGTGCGTTTGATGGTAGGGATAACTAAAAATATTTTTGAAGATGAGGAAGATTGGGAGAAGCACAATCCCCTCAAATTATTAAGCCGTTACCCAGCGCCTTTAAAGAAGCCGGCATTTTTTGTTTCCGTCGGAACGAAGGATGATTACGGCTTTCAAGAGGGATCTGAAGCCTTTGCCAAAGAAGCACTGGCAAATAGTTTTGAGACGCAATGGATTCCGGTTGCTGGAGGTCATTGCAATTTTGACGTGATAGCAACAGCGGATTTCATCATGGAGGACTAAAATGGCGGATATCGAATCGTACAAGGGTTTTAAAGACGAAAATCGCATCAAGGGTGCTGATGTTAATGCAGATGAGTATCGTGAAGAGGTCAGAGTCTTGATCGAGAAGCTTGTACGCTATTTGGTAGATCAACCAGACACAGTCACTGTCACGACCTACGTAGGGCCAAAGACCACAGTGTATCGCGTGAACTGCGCGAAAGATAATCTAGGGCAAGTTATCGGAGCACAAGGTAAAACTATTATGGGATTGCGAGCCGTTGTTCATGCGATGACAGCACGTAATGGCATTCGCTCTATAGTGGAGATACCAGTCTAGGGGAGTAATGACAAAAAACTCTTTGTTCATTTTAGTGGTCGTCTTGGTTGTCGGATTTGCGATCTGGTTTTCAAGATTCGGCAAGGAGCTTAAGAAAACCCAAGATATCGTCACCGAGCAACAGGCCGACACGAGAAAAATTCTCCGTCGCCAAAAGGCCGCCATTGCGGAAAGTTCACCATCACCTAATGAAGCTCTTCGCACTCGTCTTCAGGAAGAGCTCAATGCGATTTCTCAGCAATTGATTCAGGAAAATCAAAAACTTGAATCAATGAAACAGCAAAAAGAATCCATAACGAAACAGTTCTCCCCACAGGTAGATCTGAATTACACATCGCAAATTCAAAACGCGCAATTCCAGATTCAATCTCTGAATGAAGGATTGCAAAGCATTCGTTGGAATGATTCGGATATGACCCGCGAAGCCACTCAGAGGCAGCGCGAGCAAGATAGTAATCTTCGCCTGTATATGGCGCAGATGGATCAGAATATACG
>JAGIAF010000011.1 GCA_017745015.1 Bdellovibrio sp.
GTAGTTTTTCAGTCCGATGTTGTCGGAGTAGGCCTCGCGCCTTATTCTTTTTTATTGGCAGTTTACGTTCGTCCAGGCGTTCACGAAATAGAACGGATAGTTCGCATACACGTAAGCCGTGCGGTATTGCATGGGACCAACCCAGTCAGCAAACCATGTATTTACTGTGGCGCCATTTTGAACTTGGCCCATTACATAACCTTGGCAGAAAACTGTGAACGGAGTGTTGTTCCAGAACGTCACTGCTGCTGTGTTACCATTCAACTGGTAGTTGTAAGCAGGAACCCACGCGAAAGCCGCGCTAGACAAGAAAAGAGAGAAAACAGAAGCCATCAAAAAACGCATATGAACCCCTTCAATGTGTTTACTTTTAAGGCGATTTAATTTCTCTCAGGGGGTTCAATCAATCAAAAACTGGCTTTTGCTGCGCATAACGCGCGAAGTTAGAGCGAGTGCAGGATAGCTTTGAATCCAAATGTCAGCCAAATGTAAAAACTCAACGCATTGAAGCCCATGGCCAGTATCAGGCGGGTGCGGCTGATACGTGAAAGAGGCATTTCACGGCCGAGCACGCGAAAGCCTAAGAACATTGAATAGAGATTGCAGATCACCGGCACGATGATGCAACCAATGACTGCGTTGATAAGACACTTTTTAGCCAGCGCCTGGCTGTCGAGAAGGGCTTGATCTTTTGCTTGAAGCTGCTCGGATTCTTCCACGGTGCGGAAGGGATTTGTGTCCTGCAAGTTCTCTAAGGCTTCTGAAGCGGCCATGAATTCATCTTCAGGAATCTCCATGATCAATTTACCCAAGAATTGTTCAAGATGTGGAGCAACAGTGCGCGTTTTCTCATCGCGTACTCGCGGATGAAGTCCTTGAGACATCAAATAGGACTTAATCACTGTGGCTTGGGCGAAATCACTGCATTCTGTCAAAAAAACGTGAGAACTCATGTTTAAACTGTACCTGATCGAGGGTGGGTTTGAAAGCGAGGAGTTCTGTGTTATGATCTTTTTATGCGCGCACAGATTCTTTCATCTACTATGAATAAGCTCCTGAAGAGGCACCACAGCCTCCCGGCAAGCTGCGCCCATTTTTCTCAGCTCTAATTATTTCCCATTTTTATATTCTAAAACCAAAAAACCATTCTTCTTAGGAGAAGTTTATGAACGCACAACAAATTCAGCGAATTTTTATCACAGACCAAGATTATCACCGCTTGTCGGCCTTGGTATCACAACACGCAACAGACACAGCGATGTTTCTGGAAGAGGAACTCAGCCGTGCTCACGTGATGGCACAATCAGAAATCCCGCCGGATATTGTAACTATGAATTCGCGAGTGAGGTATTTGGATGAAGAAACAGGACAAGAGCACGAAGTGACATTGGTGTATCCACAAGACGCCAATGTCGAGCAAGGTCGTGTGTCGATTATGGCGCCCCTAGGGGCCGCTCTGCTTGGGTTGTCAGTAGGGCAAAAGATGGAGTGGAAACTTCCGAATGGTTCTGCGAAAAGACTTATTGTGAAAGCAGTGTTGTTCCAGCCCGAGGCGGAAGGGCATTTTCATTTGTAGTTTGTCGAACAAGAAGATCGCGCTGCGATCTTCTTGTTTAAAGTTCTGAGTCTTTAATTCAGCACCGCCCCATCGTTTTTCTTTTGTATCATTTTGAGATTCTAGTGACGGAAATCGCGATACTTTTTCGATATAGACACTCTTTTTATCTAAGGTCCAGTTTATTCGATTTCTGTGTGAGTTCACGATGGTAAGTGCTTTGCAATTTGAATCTCTTGAATAATTTTAATGGAGATTCGAATGAAACGCATTTTCTTTCATATATTTGTAATGATCCTTGGATGTCAGGCAGCTGAAGCAGCAGAACTGTTTTTCACTTCAAATGGCGTTCATCTTTATGGAGAGGTCTATTCAAAAGATCAAAAAGCCATATGGACAGGTGGGAAAGATTATTTTGGCAAAGCAACAGGTTTTGGGGAAATACGATATACGGTGGTTGAAAACGATAAGGTTACAGTTAAATGCCGGTATCGCGGAACAATGGAACGGGGATTTTTCCAGGGTGAAAAGATTGAGTTCTTCGATGATTTGAATCCTTCACAAAGTCGAACTTTCTGGTTGTCTGAGGGCGATGCCGTTTTAATGCAAAAGGGAGTTGCGCCAAATCTAATGGCGAAATATTTCCTTCTTAAAGAAGGTAGTTATCAGGGATATGATCGCCAAATCAGTGAAGCCGAATTTCTAAAACTAGCAAAAGAATATTGGGGTAATGATTTACCTAACTTCAAGCCTTCTCCCTCAAAAAAAACAAACGATTCTAAATCAGAAAATTTGACGAAGGTGGAGATCGAACAGCAAAAGCTTCTCCCTCTCACTACAGATAAAAACGGCGTCATCGTCGCGATTCCTCCGCTGGGCATAAATGGGGTCACGGTACAATGGGGTGCACGAGTCGATGCACAGAAGCGCGCTACTGGGTTTGGTGAACTTCGATATTATTCTGGAACCAAACTAGAAACAATAATCATGGGAATTATGAAAAATGGTTACTTCAGTGGTGATCGTTTTGAAGTAATTGATCCGGAAAACCAAAATAGAAATGCAACATTTTGGCTAGACGATGTTGGACCAAGAATAGTCCAACAAGGTATCTATCCTAACCTTAAGCCAAAATACTGGCTAATAAATATAAAGACATATTGGGAAATTGAACAAGAGACGAACGATGTAACTTTCATTAACGTGGCCGCTGATATTTTTAAGGGCAATTGGCCCAAGCAAAGTTACTTTGCAAGCATATTAAAAAATATCGCAAATCGTATGGATCAAACTGCCGAATCTGATGGCGGCTATTCTCGTGGTGGAGGTTATAGCAGTGGGTCTTTGAACAATGGAGCTGCAAATGGAAATGACAGCCCAAGTTCTGGCTCAAGATCGTCTCCTTCAAATGAGAACTCTGGCTCTGTCAAAAAGAAGTCAGAAGCTAAAAAGAGATACGAATCGGAGAAAAAATCTGAATCCCCATCTTCCGTGCAGAAAGATTCTCCTGTGTCTGCAAGGGATCCCAATCCTATGCGATATATTACTAGTAGTTGTATCCGTATTAAACAAGTTGGTAGCGGTATCACCTCAGACCGGTTTGATATTATAAATAATTGTTCAAAACCAATTCAGGTCCTTTTTTGTGAAGAGGATAATTGGAACTCGGTAAAATGTGACTATGGTACTAATAATGGTGTGGGATGGGGGACGACTAAAATTCTTAATCCGACAAAGTCAGATACGGTCATTTCTATGTTCGCTGCTTTGACCGGAAATATCTATAAAGTCTATATCTGTGATATGTCCCGAGGGGGTACTTGTTTGATTGGATCTATTGGAGGAATATTAAAAGTAACGCCCCTAAAAAATAATAAGTGAGCTGGTTCGAAGGATGCAGGGTAGGAGCCCTGCGCATCTCGGAGGTATATAGCCAACAACTTTTCGTGATGTTCATCTCGTGTAAGTTGAATCGGGTCTCTTCAAGATTCTTAAGTAGATTCAAGCGGACCGTGTCCGCCTGAAATTCGTTTAAAAGACTACTGACGGCGTGAGCGCTTGGATGAGGATTCGTTTTCCATATCCTCATCTTGATTTTTTCGGGACGAGCTTTGACGTCTATCCAATGAGCTCTTAGTTGGATTTCTTTCGTTACTTTCCATTGTTTTCTTAGAGCTGCTTTTTTTGTGTGAGCTTTTGATTCCCATTGGGTTCTCCTTTTAAATAGATTAGCAAAAGAAGATCAACTTTAAAGTGAGTGTAAGGTTGATTGTACAAATACACCTAGTTAAAAATCAGAGGACGATTCGAATGGCACGAATCGTCCTCTAACAGTTATGGGAACTTCTTTAAATATTTAACTATCTATTTCTTTCGCTGCTGCCGCCAGTATTAGATCTGCCGGACTCTCTTTGAGACTGTTGGCCCGTGCCACGACCGCCGGATTCACCTTGCTGGCCTCCGGATCTATTTCCTGACTGCTGTTGTCCTTGCCCCTGACCTTGTCCTTTATTTTGATTCGCATTTTGTTCGTTATTGTTAGCCATAAGAGCCTCCTTTTTGTACTAGCAGAATAGCGCAACAAAATCTGAATGCACTCGTGTAACCCATGTTTTACGACTAGATTTTGTCTGGTGGCTTCTAGCATTTCGTGCCTAAAGAAAGGGTTTCAATCAAATACAGCTTAGATATATTGCTCAAAGCAAATGAACATAATGTACTTTTTGAGAAGTATGGTGAACCTGGTTCTGTTCATTTTGTAGTCGGTGTGGGTGAGGTTAAAAGATTTAGAAGAGAAGTTTCCGTGAATGATTCAATTGTATTGGAGATTTGTTATCCAAGCGGGAAGTTATTTACTCATAGGGAGTTGGAGTTTTAAATGGTGTTGTTAGGATCACATTGCTGAACGATTGATCTGTTCGGGTTTATCAAATTGTTTTTTTAGTTTGGTTCTCGAGCTATGCAGCTCTCCATATCCTGCGCGACGCGCCTACAACAAAAACAAACTCTTGCGGGAAGAGTTTGTTAGGAGGTAGTCAAAGCCGAAGTGTTTGTAGAAACTTTCGGCGTCTTCGTCTTTGGCGTCGACAACTAAGGCTCTCATTCCAATCTCTTGAGAAACGCCTTCAGTTTTTCTAATCGCATGAGCGAGAAGATCCGCTCCCAATCCCTTTCCATGCATGCTTTGATCCACAGCCAAGCGCCCTAATCGCGCCACCGATACAGGGTAGGGTGCGATCTTCTTTTTAAGTTCTGCAGGGAAATTTTCAAATTGGACTTCACCAGCACTCAACGTGTAATAACCGACGACTTCATTTCTATCATTGATCGCGAGCGTCGGCACATTGGCTTTTCGCTTCATGTCCTGAGACATCTTGGTTTTGAGATAGTTGTTCAGAACAGGCTTGCCGCAATCAAAGTTCTCTTTGATGTATTTGGAGTCATAAGAAACAAAGGACCAGCTCATTTCTTGCCGTGTTTCTTATCATGCTTATGAAGTGCTTTAGTAAGAGCGGCATTGCGCTTAGGTGGTGAAGTGAGGGCTGCGATAAAGCGATCACGATCTGCATCGTTAAGCTTAATCACGCTGTTCTCGTAAACATCCATATCGACCATCACTTGAGGGGTGAAGATGATACGGCCGCGTTCGTCGATCTCGCGAATGAAATGCTCAGCTGAAACATTGCCAAGAGAGACTCTATTTTTGCTGTCTTTTGTGACCAAAGCCATATCCACCTCGCTTCTTAAGCTTACCAAAATACCCACTTATTCGCAAGTGGGATAATCCCACATTTCTCTTCGGATCAAATATAGAGAACTTGATATGCATCCTATGAGTTTTTAGTCCTTTTTTGAGAAACACTCGATATTTACATATATGTTGGCGACCCAATGGGAGTCCATTATTCCTTAGAAGAGAGGCGGTTTCTTTCATGGGGGTTGGTGATACTAGACTTTATCGGATCTTGATGTGACAAGAAACTGTTTATAGCTGAGCATTGAGTTCTTGGAGACTCCATGCGTATCATAGCTATTCTAATCTCAGTTCTACTTGTTCAAATAGCTTTTGCTCGGCCGAAAGAATGCGTTCCTCAGAAACGAGAAACGTTTTCTGGGGACTTTAAAATTATCAGTAAGATTGAGGCGACTTCAAAGTGTGAAGGCAAGAATGCTGTTAAAGGCAATCCTTCCACTGTGATACAACCTGGATGCTATCTCACTCTGTCCGCAGTTTCGTCAGATCTAAAGGATAAAGGAGTCGGCGAAGTCAGTATCTACCAAGACAATGATTTATGCGATCGAGAAGTAAGCAACGCCCTGATGAAATTAAAGCTTAACAGTTTCGATGATGGCTGTTGTTGGCGCAAAGACTCACTAGTTGAGTATATCGAGAGAAGATGTAAAAAAAAACCGAACGAGAACCTCGAATATCAAGTTGATACTATTTTAAGTTGCCTTGCTCCTGGTAAAAGAAAGTGGACGGTAGATCGTCTGTTTGATGTTAAAAAGGCAACTTTCAAGTTCGAAGATAAAGTTTATCAGGAAGTGTGTTTATTTAAGCCTTGTGCTATAGAGGCCGATTTTGATAACGACGGTAAGATGGATAAAGCAGTTTTTGTCTTGAATGAAAAAAGCAAGTCGGGAGTCAAAGTTGAGTTCGGAAATAAAACTACTCGAGTAATTGCTGCTGGAAATCAATATCCTTACGGAGATGATAGCTTTTATTGGGTAGATGCTTGGAAACTTTATAAAGGTAAAATCGACGGAGCAAATGCTGATGTAAACCCAGCACCTCCGAGTAAGGCGGATAAAATCTTGATTCTCAGTCGAGGAGCTCCAACATGGATTCTTTTCGACGGAGGGTCCATCGACTTCTTTAGAGATGGAAATTAGTACAGACAACATTTTTTAGATTACGTGCGATGCTTGTGAATTCAGCGAGCATCTTATTCGGTGCGAAAATCATAATTCCCCGTGATGTTCTGATTCAGAGGGAACGGATAATGATCACAAAGGTTGAGTGTGACGACCTTTGTGAATGACAATTGGATCCAGCAAAAGATTGTAGATCGCTCGACTAATTCGGTAACTTTTCAAGCTAGGGAATTTAGATATGATGCTTAGGTATTGGTTGCTCCTCAGGATGTCCCTGAGGACCACTTTTAATGAAACAACATAAAGCTCAAAATAGAATACAAACTCGCGCCAATTAAAACTCCGCCAGCAATTTTCTGCTGGCGAAGCGGTACTGATTGAAGAGTCCCGCGAATCATCGACGGGATCACACTTAGCGCCGGCAAGCCACCAAGCCAGAACAAAGACATCACAATGGCGCCAGAAAGCGGGTTCTGTGTGGCGATGGCCGCCGTCACATATGTATAGAGCCATCCGCATGGCAAAAGGGCTGTGAGCAGTCCTACGACGAATCCGGATTGGTTTAAGTGGAACTTACGCAGATGACGGAAGATTTTGACAATCCCTTGGTGCTGAATCGCTGGCAAATAACGAGCGGCCCACCCTGGGAAGAGCATTTTTAATCCCATGAAAAGCAAAACCAAAGAAAACAAAAATGCAGAGACAATTCGCAACTCTACAAATTGTGAATTTAGAAAAAATTGTCCCAGGCTTCCACCAAGGGCGCCTAGTGCAACATAAGATGCCAAGCGACCCAAGTGGTACGCCCACAGAGATCTTCTTTCAGCCATGAGACTTGCGATCGGGCAGCACATGGCTGCGCAATGCCAGCTTCCGAAGAAGCTGGATGCAAGGATACCTCCGGCTAAAAGAAGACTTGCGCTCATAGATCACCAGGCCCTAGTAAGATCAGTTCTTTTTCGCTGTGAAGGGGAGCGCCGTCTTTAGTTGTTTCAATCTGCACGCGTGTTTTGATTTTACCTTTTTGACCCTTGAAAAGATCTTGCGGAATGCGCACGAAGAAGTACCACTCGTGGCCCTCTTCGGATTTTAAAGTCAGCGGATTTTCACCCACAGTCAGACGCACTCCACGATCAAGGATGTCTTGAGGTAAAGAGAGCTTGTAAGTCGCCTCTTGACGTTCCTGATTTTGAATATGGATTTTAAATTGATTCGAAATCACTTCCACGCCGCTTTCATCTTTCACATAGGAGTACGGTAAACCTGCTCCGCGCAGCGGTGTCCAGTGGAAGGGCTCTCTTGTGACGACGGCATAGGATAATCCGGCAATCATAATGCCGATAGTAATCATATAAGCCATAGAGCGGGGACGAGTGAGTTTCATTTTGCTGCCGTCAAGCGTGTCATAGCGAATGAGTCCTTGGGGCTTTTTCACTTTCGCCATAATTTCGTCGCAAGCATCAATACAAGCCGTGCAACCGATGCACTCCATTTGCAGACCATTGCGGATATCTATTCCGGTCGGGCAGACTTGCACGCAGCGATTGCAGGCAACGCAATCGCCGACCTTCTCTGCGGGAGCGGTGCCTTTGCGAGGCTCACCGCGTTTGACATCATAAAGAACCGCTTTGGATTTGGAATCTAAAAGAAGGGATTGAATACGTCCATAAGGACACATGATCACGCAGAACTGTTCACGGAACCAAGCAAAGTCAAAAAGAATGGCAGCGGTGAAAGCCATCACTAAAAGAAAATATGTAAAATTCTCTGAAGGGGGGAGTTGCATCATCGCGACAATATTTTTTGCTCCAATGAAGTAGGCCATAAAGCTATGGGCTATAATCAGAGAGGCCACGACAAACAAAAACCATTTCGTTCCCTGTTTGCGAATACGGGTAAAGTCCATGGGAGCTTCGCGCAAACGGCGACGCTCGATATAGTTTCCTTCCGTCCATTGTTCGATACGACGGAAAACAGATTCAATAAAGACAGTCTGTGGGCAGGCCCAGCCACACCACACGCGACCCCAAATGGATGTCACAAAGGCTAAGCCTAGGGTTGCAGCTCCTAAAAGAAAGAAAATCAAAGGAGCATCGTGGGATTTAAACAGAACTCCGAACAGAGCAAATTCTCTGTCCGGAATATTGAGCCAAATTGTTTGCAGGCCGTTGATGGAAGTCCATGGCAGCAACATGAAGACCGCGAGCAAGGCAGCGTGAATCCAGGTCCGGTGTTTTTTATAGTAACCGCGAACCTCTGCGGGGATAATATAAAGACGATCCCCTTTTTCATCTACGGATGTCAGTTTGCTCGGGTCGAGTGTCATGGGGCTTCTTCTCCTTGGGGAGGTTTCGCTCCGGCAGGATTTGATCCTTGTTTTGAAAGGATGAAAGCTGCAACAGCGTAAATCTCATCTTTTTTCATGACCGGCCCCCAGGGAGGCATCCCTTTATCAGGAGCGCCGTTGCGAATCACCGCAATCACATCCATGCGAGTTCCTTTGCCGTGGATCCAGAACTTGTCAGTCAAGTTCGGTCCGATCAAACCTTGCAACTCTTGTCCGTGGCAGGCGGCACACTTGCTTGCAAACGCTTGCGCGCCCACAGCAAGAATGCCGTCTTTTCCAAAGGCCTCTTTTAAAGAGTCCTCTGTCTCCATCGGGCTGGTGTCGACGACGGATGCTTTCTCTTTTTCAAGCTGCGCCATTGCGACTTTCAATTCGTCTTGCAAAGTTCCACCACCAGCAAGCTGGTAGTGGATATAGTAAAGGAAGGCAAAAATGATCGTCAAAAAGAATGTCCATAGCCACCACGTAGGCAGTGGATTGTCATGCTCGATAATGCCGTCGTATTCGTGAAACTTTTCGTTGTTATCGCTCATAAGTGAACTCCGCGTCTTTCAGAGGCATTTCTTCCATTTCAGTATAGAGTCTTTTATTGTCTTTACGACTGACCCAATAGACCACTCCCACAAAGAACAAAAAGAAAATAATTAATCCGATGGAAGTCAGGTGAGTATCGGTAAAGAACTTTAATCCTTCTTGTTTCATTATTGTTTTCCTTTCTGTCCAAGGGACTGAAGGTAAGCAATCAAGGCGACGATCTCTTTTTTCTGTAGATTGCGAGGTCCGCCGTTTTTCTCAAGATCTTCAGCAATAAGTTTTGCTTGTTTCTGAGCATCGATGTCGGCGTTTGCCACGATGTCGTCAGCATAAGGAACACCCAATTGCTTCATAACTGACAACTTCTTACGCAGAACAAGGAAGTCTGTGTCTTTTTCAGCAAGCCATGGATAGTTTGGCATGATGCTCTTTGGAGTGACCGCGCGAGGATCCATCATATGACTGAAGTGCCATAGGTTTGGATACTTCTTGCCGACACGAGAAAGATCCGGTCCTGTACGTTTTGAACCCCATTGGAATGGATGATCATACATGGATTCTTCCACTGTCGAAGCAGCACCGTATCTCAAGACTTCCGAAACGATCGGACGAATTTGTTGAGAGTGGCAGACATAGCAACCTTCTTTGATATAGATATCACGACCCGCAAGCTCCAGCGGAGTGTAAGGCTCAATGATATTCGCGGGAGTGATGTACTTATGCAAGGACAGTGTCGGATAAATCTCAATCACGGAACCTACGGCGATCGCCAAGAAGGCAAGCACGGAGAACACTAAGCCCATGCCTTCAAGTTTTCTGTGAGTTTTATCTGTTTTTTCATCAAAGCCCGAGCGAGACACTTCAGTGCCTTCGGCCTTTTGTTCTTTAGGGGCGAGCTGGATTGTTTTGTAGATGTTGTAGCACATGAGCAAGAAGCCCACGATGAACAATGTACCACCGAACGCGCGAACCCAGTAAAGCGGAACGATACGAACAACAGTTTCAATAAAGTCAGGGTAAACCAATTGACCGTCTTTACCCACGGCTCTCCACATCAAACCTTGAGTGATACCCGCAGTAACCATGGAAATGTAGTAAAGAAGCACACCAGTTAAACCCAACCAGAAGTGATTTTCCAAAAGCTTTTTAGAGTAAAGCTCTGTCTTCCACAAACGAGGAACGAGGTAATAGATCATACCGAAAGTGAGGAAACCATTCCAACCCAAAGCCCCGGAATGCACGTGACCGATGATCCAGTCAGTGTAGTGACCAAGAGCAGAAACTGATTTAATGGAAAGAAGCGGACCTTCGAATGTCGACATTCCATAGAATGTCAAAGCGGCGACGAAGAACTTAATCAATGGCTCTGTACGAAGAAGAGACCAGGAGCCTTTCAACGTCAAAAGACCATTGATCATACCACCCCAAGACGGAGCCCAAAGCATCAACGAGAAGATCATGCCCAGAGTCTGCGCCCATTCAGGAAGAGATGTGTAAAGCAAATGATGGGGACCAGCCCAAATGTAAATAAATACCAAGGACCAGAAGTGGACAATGGACAATCTATAAGAATAGACCGGTCTGTTCGCCGCTTTTGGCACGTAGTAATACATCAAACCCAAGAAGGGAGTTGTGAGGAAGAATGCAACGGCGTTATGTCCGTACCACCATTGAACCATGGCATCTTGGATGCCCGCATAGACCGGATAGGACTGCAGAAAGCCTACAGGAATTTCAATGGAGTTCACAATGTGCAACACGGCGACAGTGATGATTGTCGCGATATAGAACCAAATCGCCACATACAGATGCTTTTCACGACGGTTGCGGATTGTTAGGAAGTAGTTGATCGCGAAGATCACCCAGACAACGGCAATGGCGATATCGATCGGCCATTCCAACTCCGCGTACTCTTTAGATTGAGTGTATCCCAATGGCAGAGTGATAGCGGCAGAAAGGATGATCAACTGCCAACCCCAGAAATGCATGCGCGACAACAAATCCGAAGCGAGGCGAGTTTTTAGAAGTCTTTGAGTCGAATGATAGATCCCGGCAAAGATCGCATTACCCGCGAAGGCAAAGATCGCCGCATTCGTATGAAGCGGACGAAGGCGACCGAATGTGATCCATTCCATGTTGGCGTTGATAGGCCAATATGCAAGTTGCAAGGCGGCGATCAAACCAAAAAGGAATGCGGCCAGGCCCCAGACCATTGTCGCCAGTAAGAATTTTTTAACGATATCATCATCGTAGTATATTTTCTCGATGAGATTTCCCGATGTAGTGTTCACGATTTTTTCCTTTCGTTTTCATCAAATAAAATTCTATGTGCTGGAGTCTCAAGATCATCAAACTGACCCTGATTGTTGGCCCAGAGGAAGGCGACGACGAAGCCGATTCCCAGAAGCATGGCCATGGGGATCATTAAGATCAAAATATTCATCGGAACCCCCAAAGTGATGACAAGATGATCACCACCGAGCTAATTGGCATTAAGATCGCAGCCATCATCGGATTGATAAATCCTAACAGGGCCAAGACGCCGCCCACGGTGTTGTAAACTAAAGAGATAGAAAGATTGCGCACCAAGATGGTGCGAGTTTTTTGTGCTAGGGTGATAAGATCCAAAAGTGGAGACAGACCACCGCGACTGAAGTAGACATCGGCGTGTTGTAAACTTAAGTCCACGCTGCCTTTAACGGCGATGCCAACAGAGGCTTCTTGCAATGAAAGTGCGTCGTTGGCTCCATCACCAATCATGCAGCTTTCTGGGTGAACTTTAAGGTAAACTTTTTTGTCTTCAGGGAAGAGCTCACCGTGAGTGTTATCTAAGGAAATATTGCAAGCTACGGCTGCCGCTTTCACGCGAGAGTTTTTGTCACCGGAAAGAAGGTGAGTGTCGATGCCTTGTCTTTGCAAGTAGGCCACGATTTTTGCGGAATCTTCGCGCAAGCTGTCTGAGAAATAAAGGCGGCACTGACTCTCTGAATTCTTGAAGAACTCAACGCCGATCTCAGAGTCATGAGTTGTCTCAGAAAGTGGACGAAGTTCATAAGTGTCGTCGCCAATTTTGCCACGCACACCTTGTCCCAACGTCTCATGGAAAGAGGAAACTGCAGCCAGAGTGTCGTTAACAGCCCAAGCTTTGCGAAGAGCAAATGCGATGGGATGATAAGAAGAAGCCTCTAGGCTTAAAATGATTCTGCGAGTATCTTCAGGGATATGAATAGGTGCGGAGTGCACTAAGCTTAAAGATCCCTCTGTCAGAGTTCCAGTTTTATCAAAGAAGATGTTTTTGATTTTAAGAATGCGTTCAAAAGTATTGGCATTCTTAATCAAGATTCCAAGAGTTTGCGCCTTTTTCAGAGCCAGACCCAAAGTCAATGGCGAGCCAAACGCCAAGGCACAGGGACAAGCCAGAACAATAAGAGCCAGCGAGCGTTGGAAGGCTTCTGATGGATCTACAAAGGAGTAAGCAACAAAGAACAAGATCGCAATGCTGAATACTGTGATGATCAGTTTTTGTGCCAGGCGATCTGTCAAAGAGACAAAGCGGCTTTTCACTGTCGCTTCTTGATCGAGCTGTTTGAACAAGCTTCCCAGTTTGGAGTCTTTAAATGGCAAGAGTGCTCGAACTTGCGCCTCGCCGGAAACAAGTTTTGATCCAGCAAAGAGCATCATGCCTTGAGAGAAGACTTTGGGCAGCGACTCGCCATTAAAAAGAGAAAGATCCAAAGTGGCTTGAGTGCTAAGAAGCTCGCAATCAGCTGGCAAACTTTGATTCTGTTTTACAACGAGCACATCTTTTTCTTGAATCTTATCCCACGGCAACAACAGCTCCTGACCATCACGGAGACAAGCGTAGCTTTCATTTTTAAATAGAGATGATGCGCGTGCCGGAGCGAGGTAGTTTTGTTGAATGCGTTTCAAAAGGTAACGAGCACTTAAGATCAAGAACATGAACGAGGCTGTGCTATCAAAGTAAACGTGGGGCTCGCCCTTAAATAAGTTATAAGTTGAAAGCGCAAAGCCACTGAGCATTGCAATTGTGATCGGAAGGTCCACATTGATCACTTTGTATTTCAATGAGTTCAAAGCGCCTTGATAAAATGGCATCGCACTATAAAGCAGAATCGGCAAGAACAAGAGGAAGCTAATAAAGTTAAATGTCTGTGCCCAAGTTCCTGCAAGCCCTGCATATACGGGAATCACAAATAACATGGTGTTGCCGGCACAGAAGCCTGCCACGGCAATGCGCTTTAAAAAGCTGCGATTCTCAAGTTTGTATTTGTCTTGAAGGTCATCGGAAGGGCTTAAGAAGCGGGGAGTATAACCCAGCTCTGCAATACTTTGCGCGACAAGGCCTAAAGAAGCGTTGTCTTTTAAGTTCACCGCCACAGTGGATTGGGCAAAGTTAACTCTGGCGTCAAGAACCTCTGGGCAAAATTCAGGAAGTTTTTCTAACAAATGCACGCAGGAAGAACAGTGCAAGCCCTCGCAGAAGATCAAATATTGATAAGAACTGCGTTGAGGCTGTCTATATTGTTCGCGGAATTCATCGCCATCTAAGAAGGAATAAGGATTTACTGTCGCTAACTTGAGCGGCCCGACCTGGGTATCCAGGGTCTTGCATGCCTCACAACAATACGGATTACCTTGAGTCGGTATTCCGCAATAGTTGCATGTGCTAAGTTGGACTAATTCCATCAAGTGCTTTCTCCCTATAAGTATTATCGAAAAGAAAGCTAAACGAGAACATGATGCCAATCATCTTTGACGCAATACAGACCCCCGGGGTGGAGAATCTTCCACGCTCATTCAATTTTTGTATTTCAAGATATGGATATGAGAAAATTCATCGTCTTGATTTTATTTATGTTTTTAGGGTCTCTAAATGCATATAGCGCATCTACAACCACTTCCTCAGGGGCCGCGTCAGGCGGTGATGACGACGCAGGGCAAAGCTTAGAAACGGTTTACTCGCAAATTGCTGCAAATGTAAAATCTCTGACTGCGAAACTGACTTTAGTACAAGATCCTACTGCTCAAAAGAGCCTGACCTCGTCGTTCTCGATCTATTCTGAGAATCGCGGTTCGTGCATCACTCGCCAGAAGATTGCAGCCTATGCGTGTTTGGAAAATTTGAGCCCTATTATATCGGATGCGACCACGGCAATTAATACTATTGCGGCAGCTGTGACTACGTCGGTAAATGACGCCTGCAGCAGTTTTTCAAAAGCAATGACTATAGCACAAGCGGCGATGACAACTTATACAGCGGAGTGCGGGGTCATGAAGGCCAATTGTGGTTGGAGTTGTTCTTCGGCGAAGAAAGGTCTGGAGTCTTTGAAGGCCTCTTTAGGTGGAACGCCTTCTTGTCGCTCGCAAGGCTGCGATTTAGCGTCTTATACTAAGTTAAAAACAGAAACGTTGAAATTGATCGAACAAGAGTTGACGGCAAAGGTGACGATCTCAGTAGCCGGAAAAAACCAGATCTGCACCGAGAAGTATGCAGCGCTCTTGGTATCAGGAGTTGCGGGAATCGCATCCATCGCCAATGCGCTCAAGCAAGGAAAGTCTTGCGATGAAGAAACAAGTGCTTCGTCAGAAACTACCACAGCAGAAAAATGTGCCATCGAAGCCAATGCGGCATTGCCAGAGTGTATATGTTTAGCAAATCCTTTGCTTGAGGGGTGTAGCTCCATTACGGCAGATTCAGGAACTTCGACTCTGTCTGCGACATCAGCAACGGGAACAACAGCAACGGCTTCAAGCGGATTGACGTCCTCTGACTTAGACACAAGTTCGGGCTCTTCAATCGCTTCAGGCACAACGGCCTCTTCTGATTCATCGACAGGTACTGTCGGTGGCGCAAGTGGAGGAGCGAGTTTGGGTGGAATGAGTTCAGGTGGTTCTTCTAGTGGCGGGAGTAGTGATGCTTCGAAATCAGGCAGATCGTTGAACACAAGTGTGCTCGCGGGAACCGAGGGGACAGGCTCAGGGGGCGGATTTTGGGGAACCGGTTCTGCGAGTGACAAAAATGGTTACCGTTCCTATTTGCCTGGCGGGAGTAGAGATCCGAGCAAGGCTGCTGGAACTGACTCCACGGCGATAAAAGAAGTGACATCTCAGGGTGGAAAATCGAATTGGGAGAAGGTCAGTGATCGTTACAGGGACAATCGCAACACATTGATTGATCAGTGAAAATATCTGTATAAAATTTCGACAATGAAAGAGTGCGTGCCATTGGAGTCACAAAACGTCACCGAAAAAGATTTTTTTTCGTGACGATAAATGCGATTGCATAGTTCCGCGAAATTCTGTTAACGTGGTTCTCGCTTCCAGGAGGGCCATATGAAGCTACGTTTTTTAAGCGCAGGATTTGTTACACTGACTTTGATGGTCTCTGCATGCGCACCAAGCAACGGTTTTCATTCTCTCAATAACGAATCTTCTGATTCAGATGATTCATCAGCGCTTGGTAACTTTGAGGAAGCTCATCTGCCGCTTCAAAAAGCCACCGTAAATCTAGACCTTTCTCAAAACGATGCTGAAGACGATTCGTTCCTCGAACAAAAAGTAAAAGATGCTGTTGAAGACTACGAGGCGATGACAGGGACCACGTTAGAGCGCAAGCCTCAGCCTGCGGCAGGTTCTGAATACAAAAAAGATAAATTAGCAAAAAACGAAATCTCTGAAAGCGGTTTCTTGAAACCGACAGTTTATTATTTCCCCGTATTTGATGAAGAGAAAAACAAATGCCCTTCTGATGAGAAAGTGACTTTGCGTGATGAAGCTGGAAATAAGCTGATCACGGTGTGCTCGAAAGTTAGGAAAGCGTGCGCACTTCAAGGTTCCTGCTCTATTCTGGATAAAGGCAAAGTTCGTTTGTTCAACATCTTTGCGCGTATCAGTGGTCAAGATCGTTACTTTGAGATCGATCGCAACGGTTGCCGTTTTGGTTACGGCGTAAAGAAGATTTGCTTAGATCCATTCTATACCTTGGCAGCTGATTTAAGAGCTGGTTACTATACTCGTGGGGACGTGATCTATGTTCCGGCAGTAGCGGGTACTGTGCTTCCAGACGGAACGATTCATGATGGTTACTTCATTATTCGCGATACGGGTCGTGGTATTAAGGGTCACGGTCGCTTTGATTTCTACTCTGGATTCATGAGCTGGTATGACAAAACGAATCCATTCAACGTGATTGGTTTGGCTGATAAAAAAACTTCAGTTCCATACTACAAAGTTAAAGGCGAGAAAGCGAAGGCAGTCCTGGCTCGTCGCGCGTATCCAGGCTTGCCTCCTGCAAAATAATTTAAAACTGCGCCACCTGCGTGGTGGTTGATACTTATAAGAGCGTCTGGTGCCCGGACTCAATTGATCTCACGCGCAGTTTCGTGAGTTCTGTCAGTTTTTCTAAAGACAACCAGTACAAATCTTGAACCGAGTCATACATCAGCGAGTAATTCGCGGGGTATTTTCCAGGTGTTCCTACGTTCGTTGGAAGTGGGACCTCTTTGGTGAATTGTGGTTTGGTTTGCAAGAACGCGAGAGCCATCATGGGTTCTAAGAAAATCATTTTGCCGTCATAGAAACCATACACGTAGGTGGTCGTAAATGGCTGGCCGTTGAATTCAGGGGAACGCGGATCCACCCAATGCCATCCCATCATCGGAACACCTCCAGGGCCAGGAACATAAAAGGGCGGCGTGTCTTCAGGGATGGGTTGCTTCATACAAATGGCGTTATCCGTGCCATCGCAAAGAATCATGTGTTGTTCATGCTTAGTGATAAAGTAAAAGTGGAAATCAAAATGCGGAACGCCATAGATCTCAGTGGGCTCATGGCCATGGGGATTCCAATTCATTGTCATATGATCAAAGGGTGGGGCGGAGATGTTCGCGGGAAGATCTATCGCGTATTCATAGTCATGGTCGGCTAAATCTGCGGGCAAGCCTTCCAAGGCCTTTCCGGAAAAGACGAGTCCCAGCGAAGTGATAACTTGCGAGTCATCCGTCTTAACGAAACTTGAAGCTTCGCCAGAACCGACGGGGACCTTCGGACCGAAGGTGACGGTTTCAGCTTTTAAAGAGAGTGACCAGAGCAAAGCGAAAAAGAAAACAGATTTCATAGAAAGCCTCCAGGTGAGAAGACTTTCTAAATATTATCCTGGAATGCCGACGCTGACCAATGTGGGATGAAGAATGTGTTGAACATCTTGAGGTGTGATCCCGACTAAGAAACCGCGTTTCCCGCCGTTGATATAGATCCTATCTAATTTCAAAATGCTTTCTTCCATGTAAATCGGCATCTGGCGTTTGGTACCAAAAGGCGACGTGCCTCCCACTTGATAGCCGAGTGGCGATCTGCGACTTCAGGCTTGCAAGGCTGGATCGTTTTAACATTCAACGTGCGAGCAAGGTTCTTCGTCGATACTTGCATATCTCCGTGCATAAGAACGACCAAGGGCTCTTTGTTTTCATTTTCCATAATAAGAGTCTTGATCACGGCGTGCTCAGGAACTCCCATTTCCTTAGACGAATGAGCCGTGCCTCCTTTTTCAAGATAATCAAAAAGATGCACGCTAAAAGCGACTTTATGCTTTTGCAGTTCGCGCACCGCTAAAGTCATGGGATGCTTTTGTTCACTCATGGGAGGGGCTCCGAAGTCTGATCTTCATTTTTTTGTTCAATATATGTTTGCGTTTGGTCTTCACGTAAGACTTGAGCCAATTGCTGCATACCTTGGCGTGAAACATCGAGGAATAATTTCTGATCGTGACGAAGTTTGTATTGCTCTTTCAGCATCAGCTCATCGTGAACATGGAAGCGCTCAATGATGGAACGGGCGCGTTCGCTAGGATATCCCAACTCCACCAAAAGCTCTTTTGTCAGTAAAAGGCTGGATTCAAAAGTTTCACGGCGCACATGGGTGATTCCGCGATCCATTAGTTCAAAAACATGCTGACGATTTCGCGCGCGTGCAAAAACTTTTAAGTGTGGGAAATGGTCCTTAGCAATTTGTGCAATCTCTTTTGAAGTTTCAACGTCGTCGACGGCCAGGATCAAATACTTTGCTTTCTCGGCACCAGCGGCGTCGAGGATCTCTTTGCGAGAGGCATCTCCGTAATAAACCTTGTGGCTGAATTTTCGTAGCAACTCAATTTGCTCGGAATCGTGATCAATCGCGGTGAAGCCAATGTCTTGAGCGCGCAAGATACGGCCAAAGATCTGACCGAAGCGCCCGAAGCCTGCGATAATAATATCCGAGTTCGCATCTTCAAAGCGATCCCAATCTTTTTGAGGCTTATGGGCTGTGCGCCAGCTTTCAATTTTTGCGTTGAGCACGATCACAAACGGGCTTAGGACCATGGAGAGTGTGACAATGACTGTCAGGAGTTGCGAGATGTCTTCAGTCAAAACTTGCGAGTTTTTACCTACGCCAAAGATCACGAATGCGAACTCACCACCTTGAGTGATATAGGCGGCAAGATTTTGGGAGGCAAGGCCTGAGAGTTTAAGAATGCGACCCACGCCATAGATGATGGAGCCTTTCGCCATCATGTAAAGCATAGTGGCGCTGATGATCAGCAATGGATTTTTAAAGACCAAGGCCAAATTGACGGACATTCCCACAGACAAGAAGAAGAGACCCATCAAGAGCCCCTTGAATGGCTCAAGATCTGCTTCCAGCTCGTGGCGGTATTCTGATTCAGAAAGAAGGACGCCGGCAACAAATGCTCCCAAGGCCATCGATAATCCCACGTGCTCCATCAAGAACGACACGCCGATCACGATGGTGAGAGTCACGCCGGTGAATAACTCACGGCTGCGCAGAGAGGCTACTTGGCGCAAGAAGGGTCCCATCAGAGTGTAGTTCAAGATCATCAATCCTAAAAGAATGCCCAAAGCGCCTAGCCAGTTCACTTCAGGAGTTGAGGCGCTGATCAAACCCAAGCTCGGAATGATCGCAAGGGCCGGGATCGCGGCCACGTCTTGCATTAAGAGAATTGCAAACGAGGAGCGACCAAACTCCGTATTCAGAACTTTCCTTTCAGAAAGCGATTGCAGAGCAAAAGCGGTGGAGGATAAAGACAGAGCAAAACCCGCCACCCAGCTGCTATTCCAAGAAGCCCCCAAAGGTCGAACGAGCAAACCAAGGACGATGGTACAAAAAAGAATCTGCAGTCCCCCAAAGCCGATCAGGGTTCTTTTCATTGCCCAAAGTTTTCGTGGCTGGAGTTCTAAACCAATAAGGAATAAAAGAAACACCACGCCAAACTCGGAAAGATTCTGCACTGCTTTCAGATCGATAATCAATTGAGCGCCTTGGGGACCAATAAGGATGCCCGCAGCTAAGTAGCCCAGGATACTTCCCAGGCCCAATTTCTGAAAGAGAGGTACAAGGAGGACGGATGAGCCCAAAAAGGCCAGAACTTGAAGAAGATGAGGATGAGAAGCCATATAGAAGAGCGTAACAAAGCGCGTTCCCTAGAGCCAAGATAAAAAATATTTCATTGCCATGGCCCCAAGCGTTGTCCCGACTTGAAGATGTGTCCCGACTACAAAAATATCATTTAAACTTTTTGTTTCTCGGGTGTAGGTTCCGCCTCGTTGATTCAATTAACGAATAAAGGAACTTAATCATGAAATCACTTACACTAGTTTTATTGTCCGCGATGGCTTTGGCTGCTTGTGCGCCAAACTCTAATAACAATGTAGCAAATACTCAGGGCGAACAAATCGTCGGTGGCGACAAAGTTGAGCGCGGTTCTGATGTTATCCGTTCGACAGTGGCTCTTTACGATACCAAAGAACACGCTCTTTGCAGCGGTACATTGATCGCTCCGGATCTTGTTTTGACAGCTGGTCACTGTGTGGGTGCAGATCCAAGCAAAATGATCGTATTCTTCTCTAACGAAGTTAAAGGTGCTGCAAAAAAAGATATGCGTGCGGTTGTTGCTGCTCGCGTTCACAAAGACTACGCTCCAAAGAAAACTTACAACACTGCTGACATCGCGATCGTAAAATTCGCAGGTGGCATGGCAGAAGGATACGCTCCAGCGAAATTCTTGGCAGACGCTTACTTGTTGCAAAACGATGCTCAAGTTGTTGTAGCTGGTTTCGGTTTGAACTGGACTTGGGTTGTTAAAAAAGGCGCCGGCACATTGAGAACAACAACTCTTAAAATTGCTGATGCGAAGTTCTCTCCAACAGAGATCTCTTTGGATCAATCTGTTAAACGCGGTATCTGCAGCGGCGACTCTGGTGGCCCAGCATACCTTCGTGTAAACGGCCAATTGTACATCTGGGGTGTTGCAAGCCGCGGCGACTCTTTGCCATTGCCTCTAACTCCTGATTGCTTCATCTTCTCTGTGTTCACTCGTGCAGATGCGTACGGCGACTGGATCGCTGATACCATGGCAGCTTTGCGTAAATAGTTTGTAAAGACATTCTACCTTAGGAGCGATAGCTCCCGAAAAAAAGCCGATCGTAGTGATCGGCTTTTTTTATATATAAACCGGGATTACCTGTAAGTGCCTCAAACACTTTTTAATTACATTCAAATTATGACACGTCTTTTCTTGGTAGCGCGATAAAGAGTTGAAGTTTTGCGGAGGCGATGTGCCGCCGCTCTTGGTCCCTGTTTGTCGAAGGATTAGACAGTCGTTGGTTCTGTTGACGTTAAATTTCAGGTGAACAGGGAATGAACCTTGCTCTCTCCCTTCCGGATCATTGCGACCCGGATTTGGAGTGAGAAGATGAAAAAGGCAATTTTAGCTTCGTTCCTTTTGCCTTTCTTGATAGGCACATCGGTCGCCTTTGCGGAGGCGCCATATTGCAGTTCCGTTTTTACGGAATACAAAGGCAGCCCCTTTAAAGAGAGCGAAGGTCATCCTATTCCGGAGGGAGCGGCTCTTAAAGTCGCTCTGAAGGAACAAAAGGAAGCCCTGAAAGTCTCCAGGTTTGTCATGGATGCGATGACTCGCGAATCCGATGCCTTGAAAGCTGAGCTCAATGGAAAAACTCTTGAACTGGATGTGCTTTGTGTAGGTGCGGGTCCTCAGTGTGCCGCCGCTTCTTTGGTGCTGGGGAAAGTCGGTGTTCGCGCACTGGTCTTAGAGAAAACTGAATACGTTGCCAAGACATTCGCCGAAAAAGATTTCTATATTAATAGCGTGGAAGGCAAGTATGTTTCCATGCACGATTTTCCAGGCGGCGTCGGCAGCTTGGCAAATTTAACATCCAGCCTTTATGCGCACTCATCACAACTTGCCACTCATATTCAATCGCAACAATATGCTTCGGGTGTTCCCGTTCTATTAAATACGCGCGCGTTGTCCGTTGAAAGAATTCAAGTCAGTGGCCACACGGAACTGTTGATCACGACGGACCAGGGGATCACAATTCGCGCGAAGAATCTTTTGCTGGGCACCGGCCTGGGAGAGATCGGTACAAAAGTAAAAGACGTTGAATATCAAAAAGCCTTCGCCGAGTATCATGCGGAATCGGCAGAGACGCCGGGTCTAAAACCTATCATGAGTGTAGACAGCTTTTTGGTGGCCGTAAAAAGTGCGCGTTTGCAGAAACAAGGGGTGCGTTTGCCTCGCGATATCATTCTTATCGGTAACGGGGATGGCTCACGTATCGCCATCGAAGCCTTCTCAGATAAGAATGTGACGATCCCTGTGGGTTTTAAAACTCATTGGATTGGCAATACCTTCAAAACGGCAGCTGAATATACAGAATCTCAAGGAAGTTGGGATCGTTATCTTCCCAAAATCATTCCACAATATGATGCGGGCCGAATTACAGGGCTTGCAGGTCACGTCGATAAGGTGGAGTTCTTGCCTGACAGTCGTTACCGTGTGACGGCAAAAGATTCGAAAACAGGTCAAGTGGGGGCTGTGGAAGGCGATATGATTATCGATTGCACTGGCTACACGAATAAAAACAATGAACTCCTGGCGAATCTTTTAATCTCCCCAGAGATGATAGATGTTCTTGGCCCACTTCACGAGCTGCGCCTTTCATCAACGGTGTTGGCGCGTCAATATAGAGAAGCTGGTGGCAGTGAAGTTCCTGTCTATGCGATTGGGTCTTCGGCAGGTGCGCTGGCGGCCGACTGGGAGCTGGTTGGTTCGCCAAATAAAAATCCGGTAGCGATCTTTAATACCGCAGCTCGTACTTCTGCCTTTGTATCGCAACTGCTTGGTACTAAATCGCTGGCAAGTGTTCGCGGTGTTCGCGAGCACCGTCCCGCTGTGAAGTCGGCAAAAACTTTGATCGCCGAATTAAAGAAAGCTAGAAAGCATAAATAGCCCGACTTTGTTCTTGGATCAAATGTCCGAGAGCAAAGTTTTCGTTGTCCTTTATCAGCCTCATCTCGCTCCATACCGCGCACCGAGAAAACCTCCTAAGATCTTCAAGAGGGGTTTTCCATGCGCATATCCGATGTCTCCATTCGTAATGCCGTGTTTTCATGGATGCTGTTTTCTGCATTCATCATCTTCGGCTTTATTTCTTTTATGCGCCTTGGGGTGAGCCAATTGCCCGATGTGGATTTTCCGGTCGTCAATGTCACTATGACTTTAAATGGCGCGGCTCCCGAAATTATGGAGACCAGTGTGGTGGATCCTATCGAAGATGCGCTTTCATCGGTGGAAGGTGTGGAGCGCATCAGCTCAGTCAGTAAAACAGGGATCGCCAATATTACTATTGAGTTCGAGTTAGATCGCAATATCGACTCGGCCCTGCAGGAGGTACAAACCAAAGTGGCGCAAGCGCAGCGTCTGATTCCCAAAGATGTCGATCCACCGGTAATTACCAAAACCAATCCCGATGATCAGCCGATTATTTGGTTGGCCCTGACTTATGCAAAAGATGATCGTTACTATCTGATGAGCTACGCCAAAGACTATTTAAAGGATCGCTTCACGATGGTGCCGGGCGTAGGGGATATTATTTTGGGTGGTTATACGGACCCGGCAATGCGGGTGTGGGTGGATTCAAAAAAACTTTTAAAGAACAATGTTTCCGTCAATGATGTGATGGATTCGATCACAGCTCAACATGCGGAGATTCCCGGCGGCTTTATTCAAAATCCGCAAAAAGCTTTTAACGTGCGCACTTTGGGTGAGTTTACTGACGCCAAAGGGTTTGATGGCATGATCATCAATCGCAGGGCTGGGTTGGTTATTCAAGATCCATTTAATGTGGTTCGTTTAAAGGATCTCGGTTATGCTGAAGAATCTTTGTCTGAGGTCTATCGTATTTCGCGCTTCGATGGAACGACGGCACTGGGTTTGGGTATTAAGAAGCAGTTAGGCTCTAATGCGGTGGCCGTCGCTCGCGCGGTCAAAGCCCAGATGAACGAAGTGCAAAGCCAACTTCCTGAAGGCATGAAGTTGCACATCAACTTTGATTCCACTCGTTATATTGAGCAATCCATTGATGAGATGATTAAACACTTGGTGTTGGCCGTCATTCTGACGTCTTTAGTGTGCTGGGTCTTCTTGGGAAGTTTCACTGCCACATTGAACGTGCTATTGGCAATCCCGACCTCCATCATGGGGGCCTTTATTGGTTTGTACTTCTTTGGTTTCACTCTGAATACCTTCACACTTTTAGGTCTGACCCTGGCCATCGGTATCGTCGTCGACGATGCCATCATGGTTTTGGAGAATATCTTTCGATATAATGAAAAAGGTCTGCGGCCAGTGGAGTCCGCTATCATTGGTGCGCGGGAAATCACCTTTGCGGCGTTAGCCGCCAGTGTTGCAATCATCGCCATTTTTTTGCCGGTAGCC
>JAGIAF010000120.1 GCA_017745015.1 Bdellovibrio sp.
TCATAATCCTGAGAGTGAACTTTCTAAACTGAATGCTAACCCTGAAAAAGATCTTCAGCTGAGTCCTTTGAGTCTGGTGGCTTTACACCTCGCTCGCGGAATCACTCGCACCAGTGGCGGCCTTTTTAATTGCACCTGCGGTGGTCATTTGGTTTCAGAAGGCATTTTGCCTCGCCATGATGATCACCCTTATTTGGAGCAAGGAATGGCGGAGGATCTTTACTTAAAAGGCTTCACCGCTCGCCTGCAACGCCCGGTTTTGATCACCTTGGATGGAATTGCCAAAGGCTACGCGGTGGATTTGGCTGTGAAAGCCATGAAGAAACAGGGAGTGACCAGCGGCTGGGTGAATGCCGGCGGCGACCTTCGCGTTTTTGGCGAGGTGCAATTGCCTTTGCAACGTCGCGAGGTCGATGAAAGCCTTACACATCTTGGAAGTTTCCAAGAAATTGCCATTGCCACCTCCACTGTTTTTGAGCAATACAACCCCACGTTTCCGGGAAAGATTCAGGGTTCTGCGCTAGTCCCTCCTCAAACGGGAGCCTGGACCGTGGCCGCTCCCTCGACGTGGCTCGCAGACGCCTTAACAAAGGTTGCAAGTCTGGCCCCGATAGAAGATAAAGCTACCTTGATTGCGAAATTGGGTGGTCAATTGCTTACACCCCAAGGGATGGAATAGTTATGAAGGGTTATCCAAAATGGTTTTCTGCAAAGTTCATCACAACGACTTTGGCAGTTCTATTTTTGACCGGCCTTCTGTTGACGCCAACGACTTTGGCGGTGCGCTTAGAAAAAGAAGTGCCTTGGCGTTTGACTGCTGACTCTCGCGTTGTCGTGGCCTTTCTTCACGCACTCCTAGCGTTTATCGCTCTGGGTATTGTTGGTGCACTATCTAGTATTCACATGCGCAAAGAATGGAATCGCAAACGCAACCGCGCCAGTGGTGCTACCCTAGTCGCTACGTTTGTGTTCTTATGTCTTTCAGGATTGGGTATCTATTACTTCGGCAATGAAACGCTCAGTCTTTATTCCAGCATTAGCCATCTTATTGTCGGTATATTGATAGCTGCCATCTATGTGTGGCATTTGGCTTATAAGAAGCCCAACACCTCCCATTAAATTCAAAAGAATATCCTGCAGAAGCGGCGCGTTCCCAAAAAGTGCCTGGCACCTTGGAGCGAGGTTCGATAGGATTTTTCCATGATCAAAATTATTTTGCTTCTTTCACAGATGGTATTTGCGGCTCCTTCAATTCAAAGCGTTGATGGTGATTACACGAAGTCTTGTCACTTGATGGAAGACGACTCATTGATCACGCATTTGAAAATTCAGGATGCGCGGTGGACTTTTACTCATGTGGCTTATGAAGATGAAAGATGCACAAAGGCTTACTTGGTGTATGAGCTTCAGTACAAAGTAAAAACCGTGGATCGCAATATTGATATGACCCTGGTGCAAGCGTCTTACACGAGTTTGACGAACACCGTGACAGAGTCCTTGAACATGATTAACTGGTGCGGCTTTTCAGATTGGAAAACCAATGAAGCCAAAGTTGTTTCTGGTCGCGTGTGTGATGAATATAAAGCTCCCGAAGAAGGCGAAATTCTTTATTCGACTTATCAGGTGAAAGCCCTGGAGCCTTTGCAAATCTTTATGGGCACTGCCAGTAGCGAGCTTGATGGAAAAACGCCGAACTCGCGTTACCAACTGACCGAGCGTCAGGCGTATATCAAAAATAAGTAAGTTTTCTCATCAATTTTCAAAAAATCTTAAACTGAATCAAGAATCTGATTCCAATCATGTTTCATTACGCAGTCGAAATGAATCCAGATTTGGCACAGACTTGCGAGGCACTCCAATTCTCTCTGTTGGAGTCGTATTGTGTAAATACAATTAATTTTAAAGACTTAGGAGGCTAAGCAAGCTCAAGGACGAAGGCGGAACGCCGAAGAGTTTTACATAGGTAAAACTCGGAACGTCTTATGAAAACTTTATCTGTACTAAACATTCTAGGACTCCTCGTACTTCCGTTCGTGTTGGTATCATGTACGCTGGAGTCAGAATTGATGGATTTATATACCAAGTCTGCGAGCTCTCTTGCGTGGGATGAGAAAGCTCTGCAGTCCTCTGGTAACCTTCAAGCGACGTGGACTCCTCCAACGACAGACAAAGCCGTTCAACAAGAGTTGCTCTATTTCAAAGGAGCAAACTGCGAAGATCCAATTCTTCCAAGTCTTCAGTTAAGCGCAAAAGACGGTATCAATATCGCGAATTTTTCAAAAGAAGAGGGTGAGAACTATACGTATCGAGTTTTCACCATGGATAATACCGGCGCTGTGACACCATCGTCTTGTTCCTCACCTATTACATACGTTGATAATTTTTCCGTTGCCACTGTTGGCAATGGCCGAGTGAATGAAGCCAATGTCACAGCAGTACCTTTCCAAGGTCGTTGTGCCAAAGATTCCGTGGTGCAAGTTTCCGCCCCGAGTGTTGCGAATGTCACTTCTTTTACTTGTGCCTCCACAGGCGACTGGTCACGTCTTCTTGATTTAAGTGCCGTGAGCGGCGTGTATACTGGAGACTTAACATTCACGGTAACACCCGCGGGAGGTTCTCCGAAAACCTACACCGTCGCTATTGAAAAAGACACGGTGCCACCAACGGTCAATATTAATGCTGTGGCAGCCATCGGAGCCGCCAATCAAACGGCTTACACAGTTTCTGGTACTTGTTCTGAAAATGGCTCTGTGGTGAGCCTCATTGTTGGTACGGTCAATGGCTCTGCAACTTGTACTGCAGGAGCTTTCTCTACAACTTTGGATCTGACAAGTCTTACTGGCAATACAATTACTATTTCTGCAACTCATAAAGACAGCTTTGATAATACACGCTCAAAATTCGTTATCACCACTCGCAATGTCACGGTTCCAACAATTACATCTGTCGCTCTGAATTCTGGCGCAGCCATCACCAATTCACTTTCAGCAACTTTAAATATGAACGTCTCCGGCGCCACCGAAATGTACGTTACCAATATTGCCGGTTGTACAGCGGGTGGTACATGGGAAACTTATGCGGCTTCCAAAGCGTGGACGTTGTTGTCGGCAAATGCGACGAATACTGTTTACGTCAAATTCAAAGAAAGTCATGGCAATGAAACCGCTTGTGTCAGCGATGATATCGTTCATGACAATATTAATCCCACTGTGACACTGGACTCTCCTCTGGCTGGCTCTCCGGTCAATAGCAGTAACGTGACAGCGTTTACGATCGGTGGCACTTGTTCTGAAAATGGTCGTTCGATCACGATCACGGGCCCATCGGGCTTTACATCGACGACGGTTTGCTCGGGTTCTGCATTCTCTGCGATTTTGGATTTAAGTTCTCTAGCTCAAGGCAGCTTCCAATTGGGAGCTTCAATAAACGATGCCGCTGGCAACACGGGTGCCGCGACTTCGCCGTCTTATACTAAAGACACGACAGCGCCAACGGGTTCATTGTCTATTAATAGTGACAATCCTTCGACGACGAGCTTGGCGGTTACTTTGACACTTTCATCCTCGGATGCAGGTGGCGAAATGTATGTAACGAACACCGCTGGTTGCGGTGCCAACGGCGTATGGGAATCCTTTGCGGCTTCTAAAGCTTGGACACTTGCAACTGCTGATGCAACAAACACCGTTTATGTGAAATACAAAGACACCGCCGGTAACGTATCAAGCTGTTATTCAGATTCAATCGATCATGCGTCGACAACGCCATCTGTGACTTTGGCATCACCAGCTTCTGGTAGTTATATTAATATTGCGAATTCCACCGCGTTCACGGTTTCTGGGGCTTGTTCTGAAAATGGCAATGCCGTTAATATCACGGTGACTGGTTTAAGCGCGCAATCAGCGACATGTTCTGCCGGTGCTTGGAGTAAAACACTTGATCTTTCCTCTTTGGCAGATGGATCAATTTCATTCACGATCAATCACTCTCGCTCTGCGGGATTGGATGCAACTCCAGCTTCACAAAGTTATACTAAAGATACCGTAGCTCCGAGCATCACAAGCTTTGTTATTCAAAATGATGCTGCCTACACGAGCAATCTCAATACTTGGGTCAACATCGCTGCGACAAGCGCTACGGATATGTATATCACTAACAATGCACTTTGCTTAACTGGTGGTACGTGGGAAAGCTATGCGACAACGCAACTTTGGACTTTGACGACAGCAAATTCATTGAACACGGTTTACTTCAAAACTCGCGATACTGCGGGCAATGAGTCAAACTGCGTATCTGATACAATCACTCACGATGGTTCGGTACCGAACTTGACTTGGTCGACTCCGACAAACTTGTCTTACATTAACAATAACAACAAAACTTCATTCACAATGACCGGTACCTGTAACTTAAATGGTCGTACCGTTGACACTTACGTTTATTGGGGAGCGACGCCACAAGCTCCGACGGGTACGGCTACGTGTACATCGAATACTTGGAGTATTACGATGGACATGTCAGGTCTTGCAGATCAAGCTGGCACTCCTTATTCAGTTTTCGCTCGATTGACAGCTTTGAATGGAAACACAAGCTCACCTACTCGCAACTTCTATAAGGACACTGTGAATCCAGGGGCCGCGACAATTACAGGTGCCCCTACGGGAACTAATAGTACATCGACTTTAAATATCACTGTTGCAGGTACAGGAATCGTTCAATACAGATACTTTATCGTTCCTCCAGGCGGCACTGAAGTTTGTACGAACACTGCTGCTTACACTGGTTCAGATATTCCTGTTGCTACCAAAATTACAGATTCCCTGACGGCTACGGGAGATGGCGCCTATAAAGTCTGTGTGCTGGGTCGTGAAACATCCGGCAACTATTCGACAACGACAACTCAAGCTACTTGGACTCGTGATGCAACGGGCCCGGTACCGACATTAGTAAGTTCAACAACGGCTGATGGCACCTATGGTGCTGGTTCAACCATCAACGTTCGTGTGACATTCAATGAAGCAGTTTATGTCGCTACGGCATCCCCTTCCCTCACTTTGGAAACAGGTACAACGGACCGTACGGCAACTTATTCAAGTGGCTCTGGTACAACGGTTCTTGTTTTTAACTACACTGTCCAAACTGATGACTCGTCAGCTGACCTTGACTATACAACGGCGGCACTCATCAGCTTAAATGGTGGTACTCTTAAAGATACTTACGGCAACAATGCCACGCTTTCGTTGCCGGCTGCCGGCTCTGCCAATTCTTTGGCAGGTCAGAAAAACATTGTGATCAATGCTCCCCAACCAGTTGCTGTTTTGACGGGTGCTCCGACGGGAACTTACACGGGTTCCTCGCTCAATGTGACTGTCAGTGGTACGGCGGTGACGCAATTTAAGAGAGCTATTATCACGTCAGGAACTTGTGCTTCAGCGACTTATGGCACGGCAGTGGCCATTGCTTCAGCTATCACCAACAGTTTAACCGGTTACCCGAACGGTCCAATCACGTTGTGTGTGCTTGGTGGTGACGCTGCTGGAACATTCCAACCAGCAGCAAGTGCAACAAGCGCGACGTGGATTAAAGACTCCATGTCATCCGTGACAATTTCTTCAACTAAAATGAATCGCGTGATGGAAGGCTCTGGCTCGCAAAATATTACCGTATCTATCAGCCCAGCAAAATCCTACGATGTCGTGGCTTCATATCATGTTACGGGTGATGCGACCTATCCTGCTCAGCACAACCTAGTTGACGGCACTGTAACTATTCCGGCGGGTGCAACATCCGTTAATATTCCAGTGAATTTCCCAGATAACAGCGATATCACTGGCGAACGCGTCATGACTCTCAACTTGTCAACGTTGGATACGACGATGGCGACGATCGGTGCTTCTTATCAAGCCCAGTTCTATATCGCTGACGACGAAAAGAACCTGACAATCAATAAACTTTCTATTGGTCGTAAGCACAGTTGCGCTGTCATGAGTGACAACTCCCTTCGCTGCTGGGGTCTCAATGCCTATGGCCAAATAGGTGATGGAACTTCGATGTTCCGCTCAGAGGGTGTGACGATTGCTTCGGGCACATCGTTCAAGGCCGTAAGCGTGGGTAATGAGCACTCATGTGCCATCGCTACAAATGGTGACTTGTATTGCTGGGGTCGCAACGCTAATGGACAAGTGGGTAACAACGGAGCCGGCGTAGATAAAAACACTCCACAATTAATTGATTCCGGTGTGGCTTATCAAATGGTGAGCTCGGGCGAAAACCATAGCTGTGGTCTTACTACGACAAATAAAATTCGTTGTTGGGGCCAAGGCATGTACGGTGCTCTTGGTAACGGTGGCACTTCGAATTTGAACGTGCCGACAGAAATTGATGCGGCAGTTGACTATAAATTTGTGTCTGTAGGTGCAAAATCATCTTGTGCCATCACGTCGACGGATAAACTGCGCTGCTGGGGTCACAATGCTGTGAATGAACTTGGTGATGGAACTACGACCAATGCCCTGGCTCCGATTGATATTGATGCCACAAATGACTATGCCACAGTCGCAATTGGCTCTGGACATGGTTGTGGTGTGACTCTGACAGGTGCGATGAGATGTTGGGGTTATAACGGCACTGGTGCTATCGGTGACGGTACAACCACCGCCCGCACAACTCCTGTGACAGTGAATTCAGGCACAACATATACGGCCGTTGCTGTGACTGATGATCAAAATATTGGTGGCGGTCGCACAACGACCTGTGCTGTGCTTTCTACCGGCGCTGTTCAATGCTGGGGCAGCAACGTCAACGGTCAACTCGCTAACAGCACGCTGACTCAAAGCACGAGTGCCGTGAATGTCGATGCAGGTACGACTTATTCAAGCATCTTTGTTACGGGTCATCGCGCCTGTGGCGTTACGACAGGAACAGCTGGCGGTGCTTTGAAATGTTGGGGTAACTTTGGCTATGACTCAACGAAAACTTTGAATATTTGGGGTGGCGGTTATGCTCCTCACCAAGGTAGTTGGAACAAATGGTTCACTAACTATGAACTTGCTAAATGGGATGAATGGACACCAGCACTCAATAGTACCACTGAAAATGCCTCACAAACTTGTGGTTTAAAATCCGGCAAGCTGTGGTGCTGGGGTTCTGCGGGCGTTTTCGGTGACGGAACAACTTCGGCTGTGCGTCGCCCTGCTGCAATGGCGATTGATCCAAACACAACTTATACCGCCATTGCAAACGTTCATGACCAAGACGTCTGTGCTATTGATAGCGCTGGCAATCTGAAATGCTGGGGTAAAAATGATTACGGTGAACTAGGTGCAGCCGTAGCAGTGGGAAGTACGGCTTATGTTCCGACCAATGTAGATCCAGGCACAACATACAAAAAAGTATCTGTTGCCTATAACACGATTTGTGCGATCACGACTGCTGATGAATTGCGCTGTGCTGGTAATGGTAACAATTACCTCATGGGTAATGGTTCAACAAACAGCCTAACGGCCTTCACGACCGTAGACTCCGGTGTCACATACGCAGAGGTTGGTCGCGGCTTCTATCACACCTGCGCTCGCACTACTGCTGGCGTTATCAAATGTTGGGGTGCCAACGGCTTCGGTCAAGTTGGTAATGGCGGAACGACTTCTCAAGCTACTCCGTACATCATCGATGGTGGCGCTACATTTAAAAAACTCATCGTGGGAAGCAGCGCAAACTGCGGTATCACAACATCTGACACTGTAAGATGTTGGGGTGATCCGACGAACGGCACCGGTGGTTATGCCTATAGCCCGGCGACGCTTGATGGTGGCGCAACGTATGCTGAAATCGCACTTGGCTATTCTAACGGTTGCGGTATTAAGTTTGACGGTACGATGAAGTGTTGGGGTTATGCGACGGTTTCAAATCTTTCTTCTGTCGTTGAGGGTGGCTCCCATGCTGTCTTCAATACGCCATCCCAAGTTGCCGGTGGTGCGACGTTCTCGAAAGTTCAACTCGGCCAAAGTTATATCTGCGGGACAACCACTGCGGGTTCTATCATTTGCTCAGGTCGTTCTACGGGTGATGAATGGGGCTTTGCCGATTCAGGGGTTGACCCTGTTATCTCAAACGGTAGTTACAACTACTACGGTCCATCATTCCTTCACCGCGCAATTAACTACTAATAAAAAAGCCGGAATTTTCTTCCGGCTTTTTCCTTATTTTTCTTCTTTAGAAGATATCAATTCAGAGATTACTTTCTTAGCGCGCTCGACATTGATTTTCATTGAGTCTTTTGATTTCAATGAGCCAAGCATTTCTTCTGGGGCGAAGCTCAAGGTTTGGAAAGCTTCGAAGGTTTTTGCGATTTCGTCGCCGTGATCACGGCGCAAGCTTGGTGGAATTTGCGCCATCAAGTCGTCGATTTTTTGTGAAGCGCCGGACTCCCCTGCGACTTGTCCTAATACCATGTAATAGATATTAGTCATCTCAGTGCCCACCGTGCGGAAGTCTTCTCTCGCTAAGGCGTGATCGACAGTCTTATAGCGTTTATTGACTTGTTCTTTTAGAGTTCTGCGACGACGGCCCCAACCAAATTCACGTTGACTCTTCCATGCCAGTGCAACCCCAATTCCTAAATAGATAATCGCCCATAACCAGGGACGATACACCACACTGGCTTGCGCAGAAGGTTCCCACGCCATAATCACGTCAGGAAGTTTATTTTCCACAACCTTAGGAGCCGGAGTGGATGTTGTCGCCCCCGTCCCTGCCATACGCTGTGAAGATCCCACGGGTGCATTCGGGTTATTGACGATTTTAAGGTGGATGGCTTCCGTCTTCTTTGAATAGTACTTGCCTGATTTCGGATCAAACATACTGACACTCAAACCCGGAATACTGACATCCCCCTCTTGACGAGGGATCAGAAGCACTTCGAACTCTTTATAGCTGCGACCATTCTTAAAGAACTTTGATTCAGATTTTGTGTCGTACTGCTCAAGACCCGCAGGTAAGTTCATCGCTGGCAGATCAATCAGCTTCGCATTACCCGCACCTTCAAAGCGAACCTTTAAGCTGAGCGGTTGATTCACCGGGAAGCTTTGACCTTCAACGCTCGCATGAACATCGAACTGTCCTACAGCGCCTGAGAAATCAGAAGGACGACCTTCCACTGGCAACGGCTTAACTTTGATTGGTACGCGCACAGAACTTTTCGTGTATTCGTACGGTTTACCATAGAATCCCCCCAGGCCTTGTTGCACCAATCTGACGCGAGATTTGATTTTATATTCATCAATAACCGCAGGTGTTCCGGCTTTGATTGGGAATAACGCATGAGAAGCAAGCAACGCCTTCTTCCAAGGAACTCCTCCCACTATCTGTTCAGTGAATTGAATCGATGGCACCTCTTCGATGATCTCTTTCCAGAAACCGCGAAGATCTGGGAACTTCAAACGATCTAAAGTTTCCATTTGGCCACGAGTATAGATGTACCAGTTCACCGTGACTTGTTCGCCCTCGTAAACTTCCGTTTTATCTACTTCGACACCAATGAAGAAAGCTTCATCGGGATTTGTCGGCAAACTGCGGAACGCTGGGTTTTCAATACCACTCGCTGCCGTGCCACCGAATTGTGGTTCAGGATAACCACCGCCACCTTGTTGCTGCATTTGCTGCATCATACGTTGGCGCTGCTGCAAAAGTTGATTAAAGATTTCTTCCTCGGCACGATCCATTTCATCGAAGGAATCATCAAATCCTGGAG
>JAGIAF010000121.1:0-5328 GCA_017745015.1 Bdellovibrio sp.
CTTCCAATGAGCGCGATATGCTCAGAGCTTCTTATGAAGGTACGATCAATAAGCAAAAGCAAATCAATGAGTCTCAAAAAGAAAATCTCACAGGACAATTGAATAGTGAAATCGTAGATCGTGACAACCGTTTCCAAGAGATGTCTGAGCAGAATCGCGTGCGCGCGCAGAAGTCTGTTCATGAAAATGCTCGTAAATTGAATGATGCCCACGACAAAGAAAAAAGAGCTCTTTTGCAAAGTCATGAAGACACCCTGATGACTAAAAATCGTGCGACCAATGAAATGAGAAAGTCTTATGAGTCTCGTTTACGTGAAAGCGAACGTCTGCGTGGTTCTGACAATGCTCGTTGGGCACAAAAGCTTGCTGACACTGTAGAGAATGATCGTTCACAGTACTCCGACAATATCGAAATGAAGCAACAAGTTATGGATGCTGAGCGTAATGCTATGCGTGGCAAGTATCAAAGCACTTTGGAAAAGAAAGTGACTTCTATCGATGAGCAAAATCAAGACTTTAGAGATTCAGTTAACGAACGTGTAAACAGCCAAGTACGTTCTCGTGATTCGCAAATTCAAAGATTGAGCAGCAAGCTCAATAACGAAATGTCTAAGAATGAAAAACTGCGTGGTATTGAGCGCCGTAATCTGACTCAAGCCTATGAAACACGCTTAGACTTGGTGAATGATCAGCGCGAGGACGCAATCGAGCGCATGCGCGATATCACCGATGAGCGTGTCGATAAAATGAATGATCGCAATCAAAAGCTTTTGCGCAATGTTGACCGCGAAAACAAATCGCAAACCAATATGGCAAATGCCCGCCGTCGTGAAGAACGTGAAACTTTGCTTCAGCAGCATAAAGATCAAATCACTCAGGTGAATTCCAATGCGGAAAGCCGCGTGCAAAAGGTTATGGATTTGACCGACAAGAATCAAAAGCGCCTAGGAAAGTACTACGCTGATTCTTTGGATCAAATGGCTGATAACTACACACAACGCATCGACAGTCAGATTGAAAAGACTTCGGCGGATCAGCTTGCAAACAATAAGGTCATGACGGAGCGTTTCCGTAATTTGGAACAAACTTTCAATGGCCGTATGGAACAGATGGTTAAGACTTATGAGGACAAATTAAGTCATCTTAAGGAGTCCCAAGAAAAAGAGCTTAAGCGCGTCGAAGCCATGTATGCGCAGCGTATGACTGAGCAAGGCAAAGCTTCTAAGAACGAAAAAGAATCTATGTCTCAGAAGTACGAAGCAAAGATGGCTCAACTCAACGAGTCGCATCAAGATCAACTTGATAGAATGAATAGACGTCACCAGGAGGATATGCAAAGCTTGTCTACGAAGATGAGTTCATACTCTAGGAAGGCGTAGATTCAATGTTAGCAGATCGACGAGCGAAAATCGTGGCCACTATCGGGCCAGCTACTCGTGATGAAAAAAATCTAGAAAAAGCAATTAAGGCGGGTATGAATGTGGCTCGCCTTAACTTTTCCCACGGAAGTCACGAAGACCACTTAAAAGTTGTTCATTCTCTCCGCAAACTATCTAAAGAATTAAAAGCGCCGGTTGCGATCCTGCAAGACTTGCAAGGTCCGAAAGTGCGCGTGGGTAAATTCGAAAACGGTAAAATTGAAATCAAACCGGGGGAGAAATTTACTTTTACCACGGCTCCAATCTTGGGACGACCGGGATTAGTTCCTTCTGATTTTAAAGAATTGCCTCTTGCTTGCGTTCCTGGGACTCGCATCCTTTTGGATGACGGCTTGATGGAAGTAAAAGTAATTGAAGTGCGTGGCGAAGAAGTCGACGTAGAAGTAATCTATGGGGGCATCTTGAAAGATCGTAAGGGTATGAATCTTCCAGGCGTGAACTTGCCTGTGGATGCCATGACTCCGAAAGATCTTGAAGACCTCGAGTTTGGTATCGCGAATAAAGTGGATTATATCGCTTTGAGTTTCGTGCGCCATGCTCGTGATATTCGTAAATTGCGTGAAATTATTGAGTCCCGCGGTTCTCATGCGAAAATCATCGCCAAGATTGAGATGATTGAAGCCATTGAAAATCTTGAAGAGATTTGTCGCTTGAGTGATGCCGTGATGGTAGCTCGTGGTGACTTGGCTGTTGAGGTTGGTCAAAGTCGTCTTCCAGGTTTCCAAAAACGTATTATTAGTGTTTGTAATCAGTTGGGTCGCCCGGTTATCACGGCGACGCAAATGCTTGAGAGTATGATTGAGAACCCTCGTCCAACACGTGCAGAGATCACGGATGTGGCCAATGCCGTTTTGGATGGTACTGATGCCGTGATGCTTTCTGCAGAATCGGCGAGTGGTAAAAATCCTTTCAAAGCTATTCGCACGATGCATGAGATTATCTGCGAAGTTGAGCGCAACGAAGAGGAATACTATAAGATCTCTCTTGAAAGCGAATTCTTAAGTACGCCGGCCGCTATTGCAGCCAGCGCATCTTTGAGCGCTTTGAAGTTGAATGCCACAGCCATCATCTGTCTGACCAGTTCAGGTAAAACAGCTAGAATCATTTCTAGTTTCCGTCCAAAGGCACGAATCATTTCTGTGACCCAGCATTTGGAAGTTCTTAATTCGATGGAGTTGGCGTGGGGTATTCAAACTCATGCGATCAATCCGTATAAGAATATGGAAGACATCCTGACTCAAGTGGATGAATTGCTTGTGACCCATGGTTTGGCAAAAACCGGAGACAAAGTGATCGTGACTCTTGGTCAGCCGATTGCAAGTGGTACAAAAACAAACTCATTGTATGTGCATACAGTGGGCGCTGAGAACGTTTCAAAGCTTTCAGATGATAAGTTGCCATTGCGCTGTCAGATGGATCCGGACATCGAGTCTTAAGACTTCAGAGGACTACCCCGTAGTCCTCTTCAATTTTTGATTTAATCACTTTATAATTCACCGGCTTCGTAAAGTATCCTCGAGCTCCGAGTTCCAGGGATTGCTTTATAATCTTTTGATCACTGTAAGCGCTCATCATAAAGACTTCCATTTCAGGAAAGGTTTCTTTTATGGTTTGCAGGAGTTCTAGGCCTGTGATGTCGGGCATACTGATGTCAGTCAGAACAACGGTGTCACTTGGTGAAGTGCATTCTTGATTCAGGTAATTCAGGCATTTGTCTGCATCTTCAAAATAGTGAAACGAAATGGCGCCATCTTTGATTGCTTTACGGAATTGTAGTTCGCTGATTTGCCCGACGCTACTTTCATCATCCACAATAATTACATGAAGTGGCGCAATGGTCATGGTCTTACCTCCGGTTCGGGTGGTGATTCTATATCAGTTTCCACTGTAGATTCTAAATGAGGGAGGTGAATCAGAATTTCTGTGCCTTCGCCTTCTTTGCTTGTCAGGCGGATATCGCCTCCATTGCGTTCGAATGTTTGTTTGGCAATGGAAAGGCCCAAGCCAGTTCCTTCTCCTGCCGGCTTTGTTGTATAGAATTCATCAAAGACTTTGCGCTGTAATTTCTCTGGAATTCCAATGCCATTGTCTTTAATGCGAATAGTGAACACATCTTCGGTGGCGATGATTTCAACATTCAGAGTGGGGATGAAGGGCTCTTGCAGTTGGAATTTTTTCTTAAGGGCATAAAGAGCGTTATCAAATATGTTAATAAAAGCGCGCTCGATACTTGCGGGGTCAATCAGTAACGTCGACATCGCTCGTGGTATGGTTTCGGAAATTTGCAAGCGTCCTTTAAAATCAGTATCCGCAATTGAGCGAATGCACATATCTAAGGACATATGAACCATATTAGCGATATCAACGCTTTCCGTGCTGCCCTCGGTGTCCTGCCGGGCCTGTTTTAGCATATCCATGATGATATTGTTGGCGCGATTGCCGTGGTTATAAATCATATCTGAAGTTTTTTCGATCAACTCTTTGTCGAGACCCTCATGAAGAGAATCTTTAATAATCTCCGCAGAGTTAATTATAACATTCAGAGGATTTTTTAATTCGTGAGCTATACCTACGGTGATGCGGCCAATGGTGGCTAACTTTTCTTGAGAAACTAGTTTTCTTTGAGTGCGTTTTAGATTCTCGAAGGCCGTTTTGAGTTCGCTGGTGCGCTCTTGAATGATGCGCTCAAGATTTTCGTTATTGGAACGCAAAGTGGATTCCAAAGCGGAGCGACGGTATTCGGTTCCGATGCGTGCTGCGAAGAATTCGACAATGGCGGAGTAAAGTTCCTTGTTGTCGACAGGCTTGTCATCCATGACAACCAAGAGTCCCAAAAGTCCGCCGTCTGATTGTAAAAACGGAGCCCCAATATAGGAATCTACACTCATATCTTTCAACATCTGATCTTCAGGATAGGAGGCTGCGACTTGGGTTGCTAAGCAAAGCACGCGAGTCCCGCAGATGACATTTACACAGGGAGTTCCTTTGAGATCATAAACCACGCTGTTGGCGAACTCTCCGTTAGCCCATAAGACATCGGATTTTATTTTTTCGCGCTCTGGCTCCACGGCATGGCCAATCATCACGTATTTTACTTCGAGGGTGACCGCCAATATCTTTACGAGTTCTTTGATGAGGTCTTCGCCGAAAAGAAGTTGATCTATGTTGTAGATCTGATGAAGCAGTTTGATCGCTTTATCTTCTGCAAAGGCCATATGATTCTCCTGGCCTCTTCATTTTATCACTGGCGAAAAAAAGAAGGGACACTTAGGTGAGAGTCCCTGTGGAGTGACATGAGATAAGTACGCGACTTATTTCAGTTTCTTTTTCAGGTTATTGACTATCGTCCAATTGCGAGCCAAGGGCTCGACATAAGGAAGTTCAACTAAGATATAGACGCCTTGTTCATCCATGATTTTTTCAGTGAGATATTTTTTCTCAATCAATGGATTCACATCGTCAGTTTTAATCAAGAACCCCGCTTCTTTAACGGATTCGTTTTGCACGTCATTGAGATTCACTTTGTACAAGCCTTTGTTGTTCGGCTGAACTTTCTTAGCAAAGAGCAAAATCCCATTGAGGATTTTTGCTTCGGACTCACTCATTGGTGGCAAGCGATCTTTATCTTGTTTGAAGAGCCATTCATTGTACCAATCAACAAATGAGAAAAGATCTGCGGCACGCAAATTGGTTATTTTCTGAGTGCCATCGCCCCGGTCTTCCTGCGTGACGAACTCGAGCTCCGTCAGAACATTTACGATAGATTGCATTTTATTCGTAGCTTCTTGGAAAATTTGAATCGTGTAGTTGCGAAGAAGAACAGAGGAAATACTCACGCCATTGCCATCGGGTTTTCCGTATTTGTTGCAAACGAAATTTAAGATAGAAA
>JAGIAF010000121.1:5338-9691 GCA_017745015.1 Bdellovibrio sp.
AAATGTATTTGTTAATCACATGAGGTGGAAATCGTTCCTCATCGGAACTTGTGGTCTCCAGTTGTTTAATTTTCTTATTTGCTTCACGAAGATTCTCGTTGAGGTTCTTCATGATCGCGCGCACCCACACGGGAAGTGTATCCATTTGCTTGTTCAATGAATCGTAGGGGAGAGCGATGACTTCTGTTTCTTTGAGTGCCTTAACATTGGCAGAGCGTGGCTTGCTATCGAACAAAGCCATTTCGCCAACCATGGCGCCGGCATTGATTTCCGCAAGTGTAACTTCGGAGCTGCCTTTAGTTTTAGTGACTGCAAGAAGACCGCTTTTTACGATATACATCGCGTCTGGAGCGTCGCCTTCTCTGAAGAGGTAAGTATCTTTGGAAATTTTTTTCGCCTCAGCCACGTCCGAATCCTTCCTGAAATCACAATGATGAACTCGTATAAGTATCACTAAAAATCAGGAAGGGAGCAAACCGTGGCCTAGACGTTGGCAGAGTTTAGAAAGTCATCATTTTGCAGTCAGGGGCAATTGTGATTTTACCTTCTGTTGAGGCGACAACTTTTTCCGGAGTGAGGTCGGGGGCATATTCTTTTAAAACAAACCCGTTATCTGTCACTTCGATCACGCCAAAATCAGAAACAATCTTCTTAATACATTTGATACCTGTCAGAGGCAAAGTGCATTTGGTTCGAAGTTTGGAGTTTCCTTCTTTGTCAGTGTGTTGCATGGCTACGATGACGTTGCGAGCACCCGCGACAAGATCCATGGCGCCGCCCATGCCTTTAACCATTTTGCCGGGAACCATCCAATTTGCGATGGAACCTTGTTCGTCAACTTCCATGGCACCCAATACAGTCAGGTCAACGTGACCGCCGCGAATCATCGCGAAGCTGTCCGCGCTCGAAAAGAAACTTGCACCTGGAACTGCCGTCACAGTTTGTTTGCCGGCGTTGATCAAATCAGGATCTACATCAGCATCTTTTGGAAAAGGACCCATTCCTAAAAGTCCGTTTTCACTCTGTAACATAACCGTCTTATCTTTAGGGATGTAGTTTGCTACCAATGTTGGAATACCAATTCCCAGATTTACGCAGAAGCCGTCCTGAACTTCTTGAGAAATACGTTGTGCGATTTGTTCTCTTGATAATGGCATGACTTATCCTTTACTCACCGTGCGCTGCTCGATACGTTTTTGGTAGTTCGTACCTTTGAAGATACGTTGTACGTAAACGCCCGGAGTGTGAATTTGATCGGGGTCGAGTTCGCCCACTTCAACAAGTTCTTCAACTTCTACAACAGTGATTTTACCAGCAGTTGCAGCCATCGGATTGAAGTTGCGTGCTGTTTTTCTGAAAACCAAGTTGCCGAAAGTGTCGGCTTTCCAAGCTTTGACTAAAGCGAAGTCACCAACGATGCCGCGCTCAAGAACATAGTCACGACCATCGAAATTTTTGATTTCTTTGCCTTCAGCAACCAAAGTTCCCACGCCTGTTGGAGTGTAGAAGCCTGCGATACCCGCGCCACCAGCACGAATGCGCTCCGCCAAAGTACCTTGAGGGCAGAATTCAAGCTCCAGCTCGCCGCTCATGAATTGTTTTTCGAATGTCGCGTTTTCGCCGACATAGGATGAAATCATTTTTTTGATTTGGCGTTTTTGCAAAAGCAAACCCAAACCGAAATCATCAACACCCGCATTATTGGAAACACAGGTAAGATCTTTTACGCCTTTTTCAACCAAGGCATTGATGCAATTTTCAGGAATACCACAAAGACCAAAGCCGCCAACGACTAGAGTCATTCCGTCTTTGATACCTTCAAGGGCAGACATGGCATCTTTATAAACTTTTTTGCTCATGATGTTTCTCCCAGCCTTCGCCGAGGCTTCGGCGGGGCATGCCCGCCATAGCCTTAAGCGACGGCGGGAGTTGTATTTAAGATTTAGGCTTTTTCTACAATCAAAGCGACTGCTTCACCGCCACCGATACACAAAGTTGCTAGACCATAGCGTTTGCCGTGTGTGTGAAGGGCGTGAACCAAAGTTGCCAAGATACGCGCGCCTGAAGCACCGATCGGGTGACCGATAGCGACTGCACCGCCGTGAACGTTGACTTTTTCAGCTGGGATTTCAAGTTCTTTCATAGCAACTTGAGTAACAACAGCGAATGCTTCGTTGATCTCCCAAAGATCGATATCGCCCACTTTTAAGTTCGCTTTTGCCAACGCTTTTTTGATCGCGCCAACTGGAGCTGTCGTGAAGTATTTAGGCTCATGTGCGAAGGTGCCGTGAGCTACGATTTTCGCAAGCGGTTTCAATCCGCGTTTTTTAGCTTCAGATTCAGACATCAAAACGTGAGCAGCGCCACCGTCGTTGATTTTAGAAGCATTCGCTGCAGTGATAGTTCCTGCTTTATCGAAAGCAGGTTTCAAACCTGGAATTTTATCGAAGTTCGTGTTGAACGGTTCTTCGTCTTTATCAATAACGACGTCACCTTTGCGGCCCGCTACTGTTACCGGAACGATTTCGTTTTTGAAAACGCCATCAGCCCAAGCTTTTTGAGCTTTTTTGTAGGAATCAACTGCGAAGGCATCTTGTTGCTCACGGGTGAAGTTGTGTTCTTTTACGCAGATCTCCGCTGCATTTCCCATGTGGAAATTGTTGTACGGATCCCAAAGACCGTCTTTGATCATAGAGTCTGTCATTTGAGTTGGACCCATGCGGTAACCAGAGCGAGAGTTCTCAAGCAAGTGCGGAGCCAGAGTCATGTTCTCTTGACCGCCGGCCACTGCGATTTTTGTGTTACCCAATTGGATATTGTCTGCCGCAAGCATCACTGCCTTTAGGCCAGATCCGCAAACTTTATTGATGGTCAAACATGGAGTGTTGTTAGAAAGGCCCGCAAACAAAGCGGCCTGACGAGCTGGAGCTTGACCCACACCTGCAGTCAAAACTTCACCCATAATTACTTCGTCAATTTCGTCTGCAGAAACTTTTGCGCGAACCAAAGCTTCTTTGATAGCAGCTGCACCGAGTTTTGGAGCGGGAACTGAACCGAAGCCACCTTGAAAGGAAGCAACCGGAGTTCTGACGCTGCTGACAATCACTACATTTTCCATATTTCACCTCTTCATGTTGAAAATCGTAAAAAAATTATCTTAAATAGAGTCTGAGTCAATTATTTCAGAGTTTGGAGTCAACGCATGTCAGCGATCACCCTCATCTTAATGAACCTCATCGTTCAGCCACTATTTGCAGCCACATTTGAAGCACCAGTTCAAGAAGGAGACCGTCTTGTTTTGAGGGGCTTAGAAGCGCAAGTGCAATTGATTGCAGTGCCAGGAAGTAACGCGGTGAAGATCTCTGGAGTGGAAGAATCCGGCTCTGAAGGCGCTTATGTGGTTACCAAGAAAGATCGTACCATCGAAGTGACGATGAACGAATACGGCAGCAAGAAGACCTGGATGAATATCTTGCCGAAAGCCTCCTCACAAATGAGAAAAATTGAGATTTCTGGTTTGTCTATTCCCGTGGAGATTCAGCTGAAGGGTGGAAGCGTTATTGCTCAAAGATGGGGCAAAGATTTGAAAGTAAGCCTCACGTCAGGACGCTTTGTTTCCACTGGGGGAGCGGGAACTATTCAGGCTTATGTTCAAAAAGGCGAGACGAGTGTTTCGGATCATACGGGTCGTGTGAACGCGGATGGTTATTCAGGCGTGATGAATCTTAAAAACATCCAAGGCGATATCGATGCCTCACTTTTCTCTGGTCAATTGGCTATGGAGAAGGTCCGCGGATTTGTGACTCTTTCTACACAACAAGCTACTGGAAAAGTGAATCAAGGATCTGGTACGATTCAATTTGAAAACGGCAAGGGCACATTGTTGGTTCAAGATTTCCAGGGTCGTCTGGATGGTCAAAATCAAGAGGGTACAGTCAGCATTAAAATGACTTTGGACTCAGAGGTCGACGTGAAAGCCAAAGCGGGCAAAGTGAATATCACGCCGCCTCCAGCTTCGGGAGCAAGCGTCAATCTCTTCACTGTAGATGGCGAAATTTTTGTACCGAACGAATTGAAGGTTAACAGATTGAGCTCAGAGAAAAGTGTTCGCGGGCGTCTGCGTGGTGAAGCACAACGAGGCAGTATTTCTGTGCGCAGCCAAGAGGCAACAATTCTGGTGAAATGAGTTGACACCTTTGCCGCTATGATTCAGGTATTTGAAGGTACATTTCAATCAGTCAGCTAGGTAAAACTATGGCAAAAATCGTAAAAAAGAAGCCCGCGGCGAAAGCTGCTGCAAAACCGGTAAAAAAAGCTCCTGTAAAAGCTGCGTCAAAACCAGCTCCTAAAAAG
>JAGIAF010000122.1 GCA_017745015.1 Bdellovibrio sp.
GGTAAGTCAGCGCAAATTCCATTGTACGTTTGGCTTCCAGATGCGATGGCCGGTCCAACTCCAGTATCAGCGTTGATCCATGCGGCGACGATGGTTACTGCGGGTGTGTACATGATCGTTCGTTTGAATCCATTGTTCATCATGGCTCCTAATACGATGATGGTGATCGCGATTATCGGTGCGGCGACTGCGGTATTGGCAGCGACAATCGGTATGACCCAATGGGATATCAAAAAAGTTTTGGCATACTCTACAGTGTCACAACTTGGTTACATGTTCTTAGCTTGCGGTGTTGGTGCATTTGGCGCAGCGATGTTCCACCTGATGACTCACGCATTCTTTAAAGCCCTTATGTTCTTGGGTTCTGGTTCCGTGATCCATGCGATGCACGAAGAACAAGACATCCGTAAAATGGGTGGCTTGAAGAAATACCTTCCAATCACGCATATGACTTTCCTTTTGGGTTGGTTGGCGATCATCGGTATGCCTCCGTTTGCCGGTTTCTTCTCTAAGGATGAAATCTTGGCCTATGCGTTCCACTCACCAATGGGTTCTCCTTGGTTGTGGGCAGCGGGCGCTTTGGGTGCGACTTTAACTGCATTCTATATGACTCGTTTGATGGCTTTGACTTTCTGGGGTAAGAGCCGCGTTCCTTCTGATATTCATCCGCACGAATCTCCAGCATTGATGACGATCCCATTGATCGTTCTTGCAGTGTTGTCAGTCATCGGTGGTTGGATCGGCATTCCTCACGTAATTGGCGAGCATTTGGGTCACATTCCAAATGTTTGGGAGCACTGGTTGCACCCACTTATTAGAGAAGTTCCAAACATGGGTCACATGGAAGCCTCTACTGAATGGGCTTTGATGGGCACATCAGTTGGTTTGGCTTTAATCTCTGCGATCGTTGCTTATCAGTTCTATGTGAAGTCTCCTGAGACTCCGAAGAAAATCGCTGAAAGCATCAAGCCAATCTACAATTTGGTTTATAACAAATATTTCGTGGACGAAGCGTACTTCGGCGGAATCATTAATCCTTTGGTAAACCTAAGTAAGAACACTTGGTACTACGTGGATGTGAACTTTATCGATAAGTGCACATACTGGGCAGGGGACTTGATGCGCGGAATGGGTTCTTTGACCCGCTCTCTTCAAACCGGAAATATGCAGCAGTATGCGATGTACATCGGTATCGGTGTCGTTGTTGTCCTTTCATTTGTGATCATGAGGTAAGCGCGATGATCCTAAGTACAATTGTTTTTCTACCTCTTTTGTTTGCTTTGATCGTGGCTGTTTGGCCAAACGCGAAGACTCTTCGCCCTCTGGCTCTCGGCTTTGCGGTCATTGAATTTATTGTCAGCCTTGGTTTGTTCCAGCAGTTCGACGCTAATACGGCGAGCTTGCAAATGGTTGAGCGTTATATGTGGATTGAACGTTTCGGTATCAGCTACTTCATGGGGATCGATGGTATCTCTTTGTGGTTGGTGCTTTTGACGACATTCTTAACTCCGATCATTATTTTGGCGAGTTGGACTTCAATCACTGAGAAGGTCAAAGGTTTCCACGTTTGTATGTTCATCTTGCAAACTGCGATGCTTGGAACATTCTTGGCGATGGATGCGATTTTCTTCTATGTTTTCTGGGAATTGTCTCTAGTTCCTATGTACTTCATGGTTGGTATCTGGGGCGGTACGCGCCGTATCTACGCAACAGTTAAGTTCTTCATCTATACGATGGCGGGCTCGGTTCTGATGTTAGTAGCCATGATCTATATGATGTACCTAACTCAAGAAGCTACAGGCCATATGAGCGCAAGCCTTCTTGAATTCTACAAATTGAAAATCCCATTTGTTGGCGGAACATTCTTCAGCCTTCAAACATTGCTTTTCTTCGCCTTTGCTTTGGCATTTGCGATCAAAGTTCCAGCATTCCCGGTTCACACTTGGTTGCCTGATGCCCACGTTGAGGCGCCAACTCCGGGTTCCGTGATTCTTGCCGGTGTGATGTTGAAAATGGGTACTTACGGTTTCATGCGCTGGGTGATTCCACTCTTCCCTGAAGCTTCTGAGTACTGGGCGTGGTTGTTCATGTTGATCGGTACAGTGGGAATTATCTACGGTGCCTTGGTTGCGATGGTTCAGCCGGACGTGAAAAAACTTGTGGCGTACTCTTCAGTATCGCACATGGGTTACATCTTGTTGGGTCTCTTTGCATTCAACGCCTACGGTATGAACGGTGGTTTGTACCAAATGTTGAATCACGGTATCTCAACGGGTGCTCTGTTCATCTTGATTGGTATGATCTACGAAAGAACACACTCTCGGGAAATCTCAAAATACGGCGGCTTGGCTGGTGTATTGCCTCTATTTACAATCTTCTTCTTCATCATCACGCTTTCTTCGATTGCGGTTCCGATGACGAACGGATTTGTGGGTGAGTTCTTTATCTTGATGGGTACTTTCAAAGCTCAACCAGTGTTTGCATACTTCGCAGTAACGGGCGTGGTATTGGGTGCGGTGTACATGCTTTGGATGTTTAAACGTGTATTCTTCGGCCCTCAGGGTGAGTTGGTTAAAGACGAACACCACCCTCTTCATGACTTGAATGCTCGTGAGATCACAGTTCTGGTTCCGCTAGTAATTATGGTCTTCTGGATGGGTCTATTCCCGAATCAATTCTTGAACTACTCTAAAGCCAGTGTGGACCACTTGGTAAATCACAGAGGCTCTTACAACCTGACTATTTCTGAATCTGGTTCAGCGGCAGCGACGCAAGTATCTGCAGAAGCAGTTCCAACTGATGTAAAAGCAGAAGCTACAACTCCAGCTGCTACTGAAGCGCCAGCACAAGGAGATAAATAATGAATATCGGTATTGGTCTTAGTGACATTCTTCTTGTTTCACCAATGCTTGCCCTTTTCTTGGCAAGCCTGATCCCACTAACTGTTAAAGTTTTGCGTGGTAACCGTGAACAGAATGCGATTGTAACTCTTTCTCAAGCCCTTCTAGGTCTGATCGTATCAGCGGGTCTTTTGATGGTGTTTGGGGGCGCGGGTAAAACAGCCTTCAACAATGGTTTGATCTTCGACGGCGTTACTTTGTGGATGGGTTTGATTGCCCTTTTCTCTGCAGCGGTTGCGATGATCATGATGTACGAAAACCCAGCGACAAAAGGAAAACAGTTCTCTGAATTGATCTTCCTTGCGATGTCTTCTGCGGTTGGTATGTTGATCCTGGTTTCAGCAGTCGATCTTTTGATGGTATTCATCGGTCTTGAGATGATGTCTTTGTCACTCTACTTGATGATCGCGATGAGCCACGAAGAGAAGCTTTCTAAAGAAGCTGCATTGAAGTACTTCATCTTGGGTTCATTTGCTTCGGCATTGTTTCTTTATGGAGTGGCATTCATCTTCGGTTCAACGGGTGGCACAAACATCTTGGGCTTCATGGAAAATGCTGCAGAGCTAGTACAAAACAGTCGCTTGTTCTTGTTCGGTATTTCCTTTGTGATTTTGGGCTTTTGCTTCAAAGTTTCAATCGCTCCGTTCCATGCTTGGACTCCGGATGTTTACCAAGGTTCACCAACTCCACACACAGCGTTCATGGCAACTGCAGTTAAAGCAGTTTCTTTTGCAGCGTTCTTGCGTGTGATTGCAACGAAGTCTTTGATCGGTTCTGACCACTTGTTCGATATGCTTCAATGGTTGGCTGTAATCACTATGATCGTTGGTAATACAGCCGCGATTATGCAAAACAACTTGAAGCGTATGATTGCTTACTCTTCAGTGGCTCACTCTGGTTACGTACTAGTAGGTGTGATTACTGCAGGTGTGAGTGATGATGGCGCATTCGGAGCATCGGGTGTGATCTTCTATCTTCTAAGCTATGCCTTGATGACTTTGGGTGCGTTCGCAATCGCGAGCATGCTTGAAAGATCTGAAAGTCACATCGTTAACATTGATGACTTGGCTGGTTTTGCTAAGAAAAGACCGATGTTGTCTCTTTGCTTGACGGTATTCTTGTTGTCTCTAGCGGGTATTCCACCAACTTTGGGCTTCTTCGGTAAGTTCTACTTGTTTAATGCAGCTATCGGCGAAGGTTTGTTGTGGCTTGCTATCTGGGGTGTTCTAAACTCTGTGATCGCGGTTTACTACTATCTTCGTCCCATCGTTGTTATGTACATGAAAGACGGCGAAGCAGATGTTGCCGAGTACTCATTGAATGCAACAACAGTAACAGTCGTAGTGATGGCGGTAGCTATCATCGTATTAGGCTTCGTTTCAGGCCCACTCTTCTCAGCAGTAGAAAAAAGCTTGCTGTAAAGGTGCGTTAACTAAAAACCCAGGGAAAACCCTGGGTTTTTTATTTGTTATTTCGAAATATCATACTGTCTTAAGATATTAATTCCCGATTTGAACCCAATACGCACGATACGCGCGAGGATCTCAGGATTTAAACTGAAGTGATCCACAAAGAACATTTCATAGTTCTGCGGGCGGGGAGCGATGTAGATATAATCTACTTCCGGACGGTGATTTACTTTGTCGCGGATAATTGAAAGCAACTTTTCGCGCTGATCTTCAGGCAATTCCGTTTGTTTCAGATACCCCTCAACCGAATTATAGATATTGCGAATATCGGCCTGGTTTTGTATGTGCTTGGCGATCTTCTGCTGAACAACTTGGTAAAGGGCCTGATTCAAGATTAGTGGAATGCCATATTTATGCAAAGAGCCCATCTCTTCTGTGTAGTGATAGGGCTGAATTGAATAAGATGAAATAACCAGATCGGCACCATTATCAACGGCAACATGGGTCGATAATGTGTCGCGAATCTCGCCATCATAATAATAGATCTCTTTGCCGTCGGGACGTTTAATTCCGTAAGGAGCAAAAACCGGTGGCAACGAAGTCGAGGCCGCAACCGCCTGACTGATCGTGGCGTAGTTGATGTACTTCGTGGTCGGAGTTTTATAGGCCTCCGGGAAGTTACCAAAAATGGCTTTGCGAGAATGGTTTAGTTGGGTGCCGATAATATAAAGACCCACCCCCAAACGAGCGAAGTCATTATCTAAGAGAACTTCTTTGCGAAGATATCCTTCCAGACCGCCGGTCGAAAATAGACCATTCAGCTTCAAACCATTTTTAAGCAAAGACTCCAGACCTCCGCGAACGATGGTTTTATCCAACAAAGTGCGGGGCAAGAACTTCAGCAAACCACTGGAGTTGAGGTTGAAAATATCGCGATAGGAAATGGGCTTAAGGTAACGAAGGTCTGATTTTTCAAATGACGGGGAGGTACCCGAACCGATTTGAAAGGCGTTAATTAAAGACTCAACTGGATAACCAGCTCCTAAAATGGATGCGACGAAAGCTCCCGCGGATGAACCCACATAGCAACGAATGGTCATCGGATCGTCTTCATCGAAGTTCTGACGCACCATCTCTTTAGTTCCGCCAGCAAACTTGAAACCCTTTTCTTGTAGAGCCAAGCAAACACCAATGTGGAAGGCGGCGGCTTTGATACCACCCCCACTAAGAACCAGTGCAATTTTCTTTTTATCTTTAATACGCATATCGGTAAGTTAAGTATCTGATTTCTCTAGGTGACGAGCAAAGAGTTCTTCAGTTGACCAGGCAAAACACCTGACTAAAGGTTGCTTATTCAGACGAAGGTCTAGTGTGAGTAGGCTGACAAGGTGTTGAATAACCAGATCAAGGTCCTGTTTTTTCTTGTATTCGAATAAGTATTCACACTAAATTTGACAGACTGAAGTCCTGTGATAGGGTGAATACGCAAGCTGAGTAGGTGACCACCATTTCCGAAAAGCTGGCTACTTACATCTTGGTTTCGGCCAGGGTGAGTATAGGGGATGTGATGAACGTCGAAAATGGTTCTTGGTTACCGCTAACGGAATACTCAACTAAACATAAGATTAGTGTGAGTACTCTCCGCCGAAGAATCAAAGCCGACGACATCAAATTCCGCTTTGAAGAAGGCAAGTACTTCATCATGGATGAACCGATGGGTACCCATCAACGAGTACATCGCCCCTCCCAAGAAAGCGACTTTGCTTTGGTGGGTGCTCATCAAGGAATGATGAAAGAAGGTAATGACATGGCTTCTTCAAAGGACGAAATGAAAGCTCAGGACCTTGCAGATAAAACCATGAAGGTTAATAAGGATGAGCCCATTTTAACAGCGGCCAACAAACTCTTGAACGAGTTGAAAAAGGCCTACACACAAATCCTTCAGGAAAAAGAAGAGCAAATCTTCCAACTGAAGGAGGAAGTTGCTGACTTGAAGACTTTGGTTCGAGTTCTTGAGTCAGAAAACGACCGCCTAAAAGGTTTCAAACAATAATTGTCCCCTCCTTAAATGATCTCTGGCAAAAGACCCCTTAGAAGATTTCTTTGGTAGGTCTTTGCTTTTATCGTTGAAGGTCTATGGAACCTTCCGCCAACTTCAATATTCCAGAAGCCACTTTAAAAGTTACCGTGCAGGCCGGTCGCCCGATTCTGGGTGAGTTTCTGCAAATCACCTTATTTAGCGAAGGTAGTTTCGACACTTTACTGACACAGGTTCTTCAAAATATCACTGAAATCGAAAAGACCCTGGATTTAGACAACCCCAAAGCTGAAATTATGCAGCTTCTGCGTTCAGAAGGTGACGACACATTTGAAATGAGTGTGTCTGTGGCCCAAGTAGTGGAAGCCGCACTTGATTTTAATTCAATTTCCAATGGAGCCTTTGAGCCGTTCCGCGAGGACGCGGGGCATTTGGATTTGCGCAGTTTAATTCGTGGCCACCTGGTTGATCAGACCGTGAAGCAGCTTCTGAAATCGGATCCCTATTTGATGGGTGTTGTGCAGCTCGCCGAGGGTATGCGCTTTTTTAATTGTCCAAAAAAGTCCATCCATGTGCGTATGGGTGGAAATTTTGAAATTGAAAAGGAATTGGGACTATTTAAGAACGCATTTTCAACGACCGAAGCGGGTGGATCGATGTTTGATAACGAGTCGGCAACGATTTATCTTCAGCCACTTCGTCACGGTCTGAGTGGTCGCCATACAGTCTCGGTCATCGCAGATGAGTGTATGACTGCAAATGCTTTAAGTAAAGTAGGACTGTTTGCGGATGCACCGACCGTGCAAAAGTGCGTGACGGATCTTCACGCACAGATTCTGATTTTTGATGAGCGCGGTGAGATCGTAGAAATTTACGAAGAGGTTCCGCTTTCTAGGGCATATAGCTCAGATCAGTGGAACAGTTCTTATTCGTCTTATGACGATAGCAGTAAGGACTGATGAGGTTTGGATCGTTCCAAATTCCTTTGCGTTGAGATTTTGCTTCGTTCACAGAAGCAAGATAGCGACCCTTAGAATACTTTGTAGAGTCGTAAGCCCATCCGTGTTCAACGATGGCTTGATTGATATTCTTTCCATTTTGGAAAACGGTGCATGTCAGACGATCGTAAGAGCTTCCCTCGCATACGAGATTTACTTCTTTGCCGACAACTAGAGACTTTGTAAAATCCCGCGCCTCTTTACCGTGCTTTTGAGATAGCTCTGGGCAATCTATTCCTGCAAAGCGAATCTTCAAAGACTTTTTCCCAACCAAAACACGACAAGTATCTCCGTCGTGGCAGCTCTGCGTATATCCAGAAAGATTCGTGATTTTGTGCTTCTTCTTTTTGGCAAATGCAGAAGGTGAAAGAGCGAGCGTCAGAGATAAAAACAAAGATGCAAATTTCATGATGTCCTCGAGGGTTGCGATGCATCTATGTTAGGTGGCAAGCTGAGGAATTGCAATCAAGGTTGGTGAAAAAGAAGAAGGACTGATTGCTCAGTCCTTCTTCTCGTTTACATCATCTTGGGAGGGGCGATGTTAGGCCGCTAGGCCTTTAGATTTTTTAGCTTCTTTCTTCGGAGTAGTTTTCTTGCCTTGGTTTACAGCGGCATCTCTGTCGAAAGCTACTGCGAACACTTCGTCAAGATTTTCTGCGAAGATGAAGTTAATGTTATCTCTGAATACTTTCGGGATATCCATCAAGTCTTTCTTACAAGCCATTGGGATTACGATGTTCGTGATACCAAGGTTCAAAGCTGCAAGACACTTCTCACGGATACCGCCTACTGGAAGTACGCGACCTTGAAGAGTCACTTCACCAGTCATCGCGATATCGTGACGAACCGGAGTTCCAGTCATCAAACTGACAAGTGCTGTTGTCAGAGTGATACCTGCAGAAGGACCATCTTTAGGGATAGCGCCTGCTGGCAAGTGGATATGAATGTCATACTTCTCAAAGAAGTCCTCAGGGATACCAAGTTCTTCCATATGTGCACGAGCGTAAGACATTGCTGCGTGTGCGGATTCTTTCATGACGTCGCCAAGTTGGCCCGTCAAAGAAAGATGTCCTTTACCTTTCATTTTCAAAGCTTCAACAGTTAACACTTCGCCACCAGCTTGTGTCCATGCAAGACCTTGCACAACACCCACTTGAGAATCAGCGATCTTGTCGTCGCGTTGGAATCTTGGAGGACCAAGAAGTTCCGGAACTGTCGCAGCATTTACTTCTACGAAGTTCTTTTCGCCCATCACAACCATTTTTGCGACTTTACGGCAAACTGAACCAACTTCACGCTCAAGGTTACGAAGACCTGCTTCACGAGTGTAACCCGCGATCAAGAACTTGATACCTTCATCTGTGAACGAGATGTTCTCAGGAGTGATACCGTTGGCTTCGATTTGTCTTCTGATCAAATGTTTTTTAGTGATCAAAAGTTTATCGTTTTCTGTGTAACCAGGGATGTTCAAGATCTCCATACGGTCACGCAATGCTGGTGGGATGTTCTCCAACACGTTGGCAGTTGCGATGAACAATACATTTGAAAGATCGAAATCCACATTCAAATAGTTATCACGGAAAGTTGCATTTTGTTCTGGATCCAAAACCTCAAGCATTGCTGCAGAAGGGTCGCCGCGGAAATCAGAACCCAATTTATCTACTTCATCGAGTACGATAACTGGATTGTTTGTTTTCGCTTGGCGAAGAGCTTGGATAATTTTACCCGGCATCGCGCCAACATAAGTACGGCGATGACCACGGATTTCCGCTTCATCTTTCACGCCGCCCAAAGCGATACGGAAGTATTCACGGCCCATCGCGCGAGCGATAGATTTACCCAAAGATGTTTTACCTACACCTGGAGGACCACCGAAGCAAAGGATTGGACCTTTAAGATCTGGCTTAAGTTTACGTACAGCCAAGAACTCCATGATACGGTCTTTAGCTTTTTCAAGCTCATAGTGATCTTCATCAAGAATTTCTTTAGAGCGCTTAAGATCGATATGATCTTCAGATTTTCTGCTCCAAGGAAGGTCCGCCATCCAGTCAAGGTATGTGCGAACCATCGTAGCTTCAGATGCATCTGGATGCATACGCTCCAAACGACCCAATTGTTTCATGGCTTCTGCTTCTACATGAGGAGGCATGCCTGCATTTGTAAGTTTGTCGCGAAGTTCTTCCATCTCTTCAGATTTAGAATCTTGTTCGCCCAACTCATTCTTTATAGCTTTCATTTGCTCGCGCAAGAAGTACTCACGTTGAGAC
>JAGIAF010000123.1 GCA_017745015.1 Bdellovibrio sp.
GAAGATTGCCAATGAATGTGTCACAGCGATTGACGATGGAACCATCGAAAATGGTTGGGGCTCGTTGAATATGGATGACGAAGGAAACAAAACAAAACGCACGACATTAATTGAAAACGGCGTTTTGAAATCTTATATCGTCGACGAAATGGGTTCGCGCCAAACAGGTTATGAAATCACAGGCAGCGGTCGTCGTCAGTCGTACAAGTACGCGCCGGCGTCTCGTATGCGGAATACGTTCATCGGTGCCGGGAAGGATTCCTTCGAAGATATGATTCGCGATGTAGATTACGGTCTTTACGCGAAGAAAATGGGCGGTGGTTCCGTGAACCCGGGTACTGGCGATTACAACTTCCAAGTTCAAGAAGGCTACATCATTCGCAATGGTCGCATTGAAGAAGTGGTGAAGGGTGCTTGCTTGATCGGTCGTGGTATCGACACCCTTGGTAAGATCACTAAAGTTTCTAACGAATTGAAATTGGCGACGGGTATGTGCGGTTCAGTGAGCGGCAGTATCCCCGCAGCTGTGGGCCAGCCACAGATTCTTGTATCAAGCCTTATGGTTGGCGGGAGAGCAGGATAATGGATTCAATTAAAGAGAATTTCCAAAAGATCGCTGCGGAAGCGAAACAAGACGGCGTAAAAGTAGAAATGCTTTTCTCGGGTGGTGAAAACTTGCGCTTGGGTTTCCAAAAGAAGAAGCTTGAGAAGTTTGAGTCTACGCAAACGCAAATGGCCGGTATTCGCGTTGTGGCGGGTGCTAACCAAGGTTATGCCTATACTGAGAACACATCTTCAGAGGCATTGCTACGCACGTACAAAGAAGCCTTGAACAATGCGCGCACGGTGCAGGCACCAGATGCCATTGAAGTGCCAATGATGAAGCCGCAACCGTATCAAGCGATGAATCTTTTTAATCCAGAAGAAATTTCTATGGAGAAGAAGATGGAAGTTGCGCGTTTGTTGGAAGAGAAAGCCCTGGAAGCAGATCCGCGCATTCAAGCGGTTCCATACTCTGGGTTTAATGAAAGCTCTAGCTTCCGTCGTATTTTGAATACAGAAGGAGTGGATCTCGAGTTCAAACAGAACTATTACACAGGTTACAGCAGCCCTTTGGCGAAGGAGGGTGAAGTGACTAAGATGGGTGGCGAAGGTTTCTTTGTTCGCTCCTTTCAAGATGCAAAACCTGAAGATGTCGTCCGTGAAGGCGTTAAGAAAGCTACAGAACGCTTGGGGGCTACGAAACTTAAAACGGGTAACTATGCAGTAGTTATCGACCGCGAAGAGTTTTCGACAGTACTGCAAATGATGGCGAGCTATCTTTCAGCAAAAGATGTCTATGAAGACAAGTCTTTGCTTAAAGGTAAGTTGGGACAAAAGATTGCGAGCGAAAAGTTTCAATTGATCGATGATCCTTTTGAAACTCGTGGTACAGGCCTTCGTCCGTTTGATTCCGAAGGCGCGCCTTCGCAAAAGACGGTGCTTTTCGAAAACGGTGTCTTGAAGAATTATCTTACGAACCTTGAGTATGCAAAGCGCATGAACTTGCCTCACACCGCAAGTGCAGCTCGCAGTCCGGCGTCGCCGATGGATATCGGTCCGACAAACTTAGTGGTTGCTAAGGGCGATAAAACATTGCAGCAACTTTTGTCTAAGTACGACAAGGTTGTTCATGTAACGAGCTTTGAAGGTGGATTGCACGCGGGCTTTAAAGATTCTACCGGCGACATCTCTATGCCGGCCGAAGGTTTCTTGTATGAGAACGGGAAGTGTGTAGGACCTGTTGATCAATTTGTGATGTCCGGGAATGTCCTAGATCTTTTGCGTGATATCGATGAACTGGGCGACACGTATAATCGTGAGGGTAATAGTCTTATTGCTCCCGATGTTCTTGTGAAGTCTTTAAGTTTTGCTGGTGCATAGCAAGATTAATCCAGCAAAGCATTAAGCGCTGGCTGTTTTTTGCCATCAGGTTCATGATGAAAGTATCAAACTCTTTCAAAGGTGACTTGAATGGCAAAAACCACTCACAAAACTGGAGGCCTCGAAAGAATGGCCTCCGCCGTAACAAATTGGGCGGAACGTTGGTTCCCTGATTCTTATATCTTCGCAGTTCTTGCGATCGTCGTTGTAACTCTTGGAGCATTCTTAGCAGGTGTCTCGCCGAAATCGGTGGCAACAGCATTTGGTGACGGTTACTGGAGTCTTATTCCTTTCACTATGCAGATGGCGATTGTGACCATCTCAGGCTATATTGTGGCCTCGTCTCCTCCAGCGGGGAAGCTCATCAATAAGCTCGCACAACTTCCTAAATCAGAGCGCAGCGCGATTGCCTATGTGGCATTCTTTACGATTCTTGCTTCGCTTTTGAATTGGGCTTTCAGTTTGGTGTTCGGGGGTCTTTACGTAAGAGCATTAGCTCGTCGTACGGATTTGCGTATCGACTATCGCGCAGCGGGAGCCTCAGGATATTTGGGGCTTGGGGCAACATGGGCGTTGGGTCTGAGTTCTTCTGCGGCTCAGTTGCAGGCCAATGTTGATAGTATTCCGAAATCACTTTTGCCGATTACGGGCGTGATTCCTTTTGCTGAAACTATTTTCTTGCCGCAATCGTTGATCATGCTCGCGGTTTTGATGGTGGTCTCGGTCGCGATCTCTTATTTGTCTGCGCCCACTCGTGATCGTGCTGTCACAGCACAAGATTTGGGCATCGATGTGAGTGATGATGTGGAAAAGTCCATCGAGAAACCCAAGCAACCAGGGGATTGGTTGGAGTATTCTCCAATTTTGACCATCTTGGTAGTGATCTTAGGTTTTTGGTGGTTGGGTATGGAGTTCGCGAACAAAGATGTTGTCCTCGCGATTTCTAATTTGAACACCTACAATTTGATGTTCTTGATGCTCGGTATGATTTTGACATGGAGACCGAAGCGTTTCTTGCACTCTGTTGCGAAAGCGGTTCCTTCAGTTGCGGGCATCCTGATTCAATTTCCACTTTACGGAAGTATCGCCTACATTTTGACGAAGGCTCCGGGAGCTGACGGGCAGACGTTGTCTCATCACATTTCGAACTTCTTCGTTTCGATTTCAACGAAGGATACATTCTCGGCATTGATGGGTGTTTACTCTGCGATCTTGGGTTTCTTCGTTCCGTCAGGCGGTGGTAAGTGGATTATTGAAGCCCCTTACTTGATGCAGGCAGCGAATGAACTCAAAGTGCATTTGGGTTGGACGGTGATGGTTTACAACGCGGCGGAAGCTTTGCCGAACTTGATCAATCCGTTCTTTATGATGGCTTTGCTGGGAGTGCTGGGCTTAAAAGCGCGCGATATCGTGGGTTATACTGTGACTCAGTTAGTGGTGCATGCACCGTTGGTGATATTCATGTTGTGGGCGTTAGGTGAAACATTGACCTACCACCCACCCATTATTCCTTAAGAAGCGAATTTAGATTTGAGGCGCTGAAGCATATTCTTTGGCGCCCAGTCTTCGGGATCATCTTTTAAACGCATGTGATTTTTATCGATATAAGAAAGATGTTTGAAGATCTGATCCACAGCTTCCTTCGCAGACTGATAGCCGTCAGCTGATACGAAGTTTCTGTAATAGGCCCCTTCAATCCAAAGCTCGCCCTTTGGTTTCAATAAAACTTGCACCTCACCAAAACCATAAACGCGATCTTTATGCGTAGGCAATGAGACCAAGCCTTGATAGTGCAGGTTCTTGAACAGCCATTGATTAGCTGCGAGTTCGTCCAATTTTTTTGCGACATAATCAATCGCGTGTTGATGACTTGCCATAATGGCCCCCTCTTCCCAAGTTACGTTCCGATGGCACCCTAACTTCGGGAAAGTTAAGATGCGGATTACAAAAAGCTTATCGGAGTGGGGGAGATTGAGCTAAAGAGTTGATGTTCAAAAGCAGTCAAAAAAAATTTGAAAGTTCAGAGGGGAGTTCAACTTTTCGTCTCGAATTTTTACTTGGAATTGAGAATGGCATTCGCGATTTCAGTGAATCCAAGTCCGCCTCTGTTTAGGGTCACGAAGCTTGGCTTGTGTTGGATTTGATCAATAAAATTTCTTATATTTTCGACGGCGAAGCTGTTGGGAAAATATTGAAACATAGGTTCGTCATTCGGGGAGTCACCACTGAACCCACAGACTCTTTTTGCTTCTTCCGAGGAAACACCGAACTCTCGTTCGAGAAAACGAAGGCTCATCGTCAGTTTGTCGTATTGACCGAACCAACCATTCACGTGGATGGAGCTGACTTTTGCCTGAGCGCCATGGGCATGGAAGATGTCGACGATTTTTTGAACTTCAGAGCGCGGGAGTGGAGTGACGTCTTCGCAGAAATCAATGGCAAGATCCATCAAGCGACAAAACTGATCGCTCGCTAAATCACAGCCAGGAACTTTTTGAAGAACTTCTTTTTCGAGGATGTTTAATTTTGCGCGGTTGTTTTTTTGAGTCGTTTCATCAAAGAAGAAATGGCGCTGCATTTTTTTATCGTGATAACGGAAATAAAATCCACCGTTTTCTCCAACGATACCACTCACGGGCCACATGCGTGCGATCATCTCGCACCATCCTGCAGGACGACCCGTCACTGGGATCACATGAATCCCTGCGTGGTGCAAATTCCACAACGCTTGATAGGCCTCAGGTCCCAACTGACCTTCATCCGTAAGGGTGTCATCGATATCTGTGAGGAGAAAGCGTAGAGATTGTGCAAATTCAGAGACGTTCTTCATGTGAGGAAGTGTATCAAACCCCCACGAAGGGGAGCAGAGCCCTTTTGGTCTTTTCGCTAGTTGTCAAAATTGAGGCTTGCATCTTCTGGGGTTCGCCATCATGTTTTGTCTATATATTATATCCCGGTTACAAGCTGGATGAAGGGCTGGTTCTATGGCCAAAAAAACTGACGCAGTATCTGACGGCATTAAATTAGTGATCGTGGAGTCTCCCACGAAAGCTAAAACCATTCGTAAGTTTCTTGGAAGAGATTACGTGGTGGAGTCCTGTATGGGACATATCCGCGATTTGCCGCAATCTGCTAAAGACATTCCGGAAAAAGTAAAGAAAGAGAAATGGGCGCAGCTCGGCGTGAACGTCGACAAAAACTTCGAGCCCCTTTACTGCATCCCGAAAGACAAAACGAAAGTAGTTAAGAACCTCAAAGATAAACTCGACGAAGCCTCAGAGCTTTACCTCGCGACCGATGAAGACCGCGAAGGGGAGTCTATCAGCTGGCATTTGCTTGAAGTTCTTAAACCCAAAGTTCCAACAAAACGAATGGTGTTCCATGAGATCACTAAAGATGCGATCCAAAAAGCGTTGAAAGACACGCGTGAGATCGACATCAATCTGGTGCGTGCTCAAGAAGCACGTCGTGTGTTGGACCGTTTAGTGGGTTATACGATTTCTCCGCTTTTGTGGAAGAAAGTTGCTTACGGGCTTTCTGCAGGTCGCGTGCAGTCCGTGGCTGTGCGTTTGATCGTGGAAAGAGAACTTGAGCGCATCCGCTTTAAAAAATCATCTTATTGGGGCGTGTTGGCTGAGTTGTCGAAAGACGGCGTCAGCTTTGAGTCGCGCTTGCAGCAATTTAAAAACCAACGTGTCGCGACCGGTAAAGACTTCGACGGCCTGACAGGTCAGTTGACGGCTGGGAAAGACGTTTTGGTTCTTGGTGAAAAAGACGCAGCGAAATTATCGGCGGATTTGAAATCAGGCAACTGGATCGTTTCTGATGTAGAAGAAAAACCAACCTTCAGAAAACCAGCAGCTCCTTTCATCACTTCCAGCTTGCAACAGGAAGCCAATCGTAAATTGGGTCTGAGTGCCCGTGAGACGATGCAAGTGGCACAAAAACTTTACGAACAAGGTTTTATCACTTACATGCGTACTGACTCGACCTTCTTGTCGAATGAAGCGATCAACGCAGCCCGCGATTGCATCACCTCGAAGTACGGCAAAGAGTACATGACTCCGCAACCTCGTTCCTACGCTGCGAAAAAAGTGAAAGGTGCTCAAGAGGCCCATGAAGCGATTCGTCCCGCGGGTAACCAGTTTCAAGACCCAGATGAAACAGGTCTGACAGGTCAGCAGTTCCGTCTTTACGATTTGATTTGGAAACGTACGATTGCATCGCAAATGGTGGATGCACGTCAAAAACAAGTCAGCGCAAAAATCACGGTGGGTGAGGCGATCTTCGGTGCTTCCGGCATGACGATCGAGTTCCCAGGTTTCTTGCGTGCTTACGTGGAAGGATCAGATGATCCAGAAGCAGATTTGGCAGAGCGCGAGGTGCGTTTGCCGGCGTTGAAAGTTAAAGACGCTGTGAAATGCGCGAAGCTGGATCCAACTTCTCACGAAACAAAACCTCCAGCTCGCTATACGGAGGCCAGCCTTGTCCAAACGATGGAAAAAGAAGGTATCGGCCGTCCGTCTACGTACGCGTCGGTTATCGGTACTATCATTGACCGTGGTTACGTTCGCAAAGGCGGCACTGCCTTGATTCCAACTTTCACCGCGATGATTGTTTCAAAACTTTTGAGCAGTCACTTAACTCAGTACGTGGACTTGGGCTTCACTTCCGAAATGGAACAAAGCCTGGATCACATTGCTGAAGGTGAGTTGGATTGGGAAAGCTATCTGGCATCGATCTACAAAGGCCCTAAAGGTCTTCGTGCGATGGTGGATAACCAAGAAGAGAAAATCAATCCGGATGAAGCACGCACGATGAGCCTTGAAGGCATGGATAAGTATAAATTCCATGTGGGCCGTTACGGTGCGTACCTTACAACAACTCGCGATGGCGAAGATGTGAGCGCGTCGGTTCCAGATAATGAATCACCTGCTGACATCACTCCGGAAATCGCCGAGAAGTTGATTGATCAAAAAATCAATGGTGCGGATGCCCTGGGTAAAGATCCAAAAACTGGTTTGCCAATTTATGTATTGAGCGGCCGTTATGGTCCTTACGTACAATTGGGTGATGTGAGTCCTGAAGATGACAAGCCGAAACGTGCGTCTCTTCCTCCCGGCACTCAGCCAGAGCAAGTGGACTTGCAAATGGCCATCGACCTTTTGGCCTTGCCTCGGACCTTGGGTACTCATCCTGGCACGGGTAAAGAGATCAAAGCTGGTTTGGGCCGCTTCGGTCCTTTTGTAGTTCATGATGGTGACTATCGTTCGATTCCAAAAGGCGAGAGTGTGATCACGATCACTTTTGATCGCGCGATGGAAATGCTAAGCCAACCGAAAAAAGGTCGCGGTAAAGCGGCTGCTTTGAAAGATCTTGGCGCGCATCCAGATACGGGTGATCAAATTCAAGTATTCAACGGTCCTTACGGTCCTTACATTAAGAGCGGTAAAACCAATGCGTCTCTTCCGGAGGGCACTACAGTGGAAACTGTGACTCTTGAGCAAGCGATTGGCTTGATCAACGAGAAGGGCCCAGCGAAGGGAAAAGGCAAAGGTAAAGCGAAAAGTGCTGCAAAAGCTAAAGCACCGAAGGCAGCCAAAGCCGCAGCTCCGAAGAAGTCTTTGAAGTCAGCGGAGACCGCGGCGGATAAGGCGAAAGCTCTCGGCGTGAAGAAGGTCGTCACTCGTAAATCGAAAAAGAAATAGTTTAAAAGGCGCTGAGAAATCAGCGCCTTTTTTGTTTTCAAACTTAATGTGTGAAATCTTGATGTGATTCCCGGCCTTCTGTATCAGAGTGAAACTCGCCTCAGTGATACTAATCCCAAAGACTTGTGTTAGGATGAAGGAAAGAGGAAAAAGATGAGGTACTTCTACGTTATTGCGATGCTGCTAAATCCGATGATTTCTGAAGCGCAGGTGCAAACCAAGGCTCAGTGTATTTCCACAATTCGCGCTCGCTCGATGTCAGTCACTTCTGCCGATGCGGAAAAGCTTTGTTCCGATGATTATCCTGAGGTGGTGAATTGCGCGGTTACTGCGATGCAGTCGAAGGTGGGTGGCAACACCGAGGACCGTTTAAAAAGCTGCCGTGAGCAGTGGGGCGTGAAGAGTCTGCGCCCAGAGCCAAGTCCATCGCCAGCCGCCGCAGCAACTCCTGTTGCGGAACCTAAAGTGAAGGTTCCTGTAGAGGAGCTCGAATCAGCCCCTCTTGACGAAGACCAAGTGTCAAAGAAGTAGACAAAACTGAATCCTAACAAGAATATTGTTCAGCCCTCTTTCCGAGAGGGGCTTTTTTTGATAAATTTCCCCCGTTCGGGGAGACTCCCTGAAGCGAAAGGCCATGGTTCATGAGCGAAGAATCCCGCAAGGGGCAACTTGATTTAGGAATAAATCGGACACCGGAGAAGGATAGAAACTTCCATCTGGGTGGCCGTAGTTTCTATTTCTTCGACTTCGATGACAACATTGCCTTCCTCACGACGCCGTTGATCCTCTTCCATAAAGAGAACGGTTCGGAGCTAATGATTTCTAGCGGAGACTTTGCTCAGCACAATGAAGCCATCGGTAAATCAGGCACCTTCGAGGATTACCGTATCGACTTCTGTGATATGACAGGGACCTTCCGCAATTTCCGTGATCTTGATCTCAATGAACTCGAGAAACTTCAGGGGCGTAAGCAAGTCTTCGTCCAAGACGTCGCACAAGCTTTGGGCTTTCCGGATTTCCAATGGAAGGGTCCTTCTTGGGAATGTTTCTATCACGCGACATTTAATCAAAGACCTCTTTCGGTTATCACGGCTCGTGGTCACCATCCTGATACTTTGAAGGATGGCATTCGCGTGTTTGTTCAGAACAAGCTTTTGCCTTTGGAGCCTAACTATCTCAGTCTTTATCCTGTGAGCCATAAACCCACGCGTACGTTGTTGGGAGATGTGGATTTCTCTCAAGGTACTGCGGAGTTGAAGCAGCGTGCAATTCGCGCGAGTGTGGAAAAGGCAATCGAACTTTATGGCTACAATGCCCATCATCGCTTTGGTATGTCCGATGATGATCCTAAAAATATCCAGCTTATCGTTGAGGAGATGACTCGACTTAAGGCGAGGTTCCCTGAGATGTCGTTCTTTATGATCGAAACTCAGCATGGGGACTTTATTAAGCACGAAGTAAAACTCAATGGCCTGCGCGGAGAGAAGATCGAGAACCTCTCGCAACTCTCCTTCTTTGAAGAAGATCGACGAAAGTCTTAAACTATCTTACACGTCCTAAATTTTTATGAGCTTTCAATAATTGAATGCTCTGGGGAAAATTCCTGCTAATCTTAAGTGATTAGAACGCTCTCGCCCGAGGGCTAAGGAAGGACCATCATGAGTTCACTCTCAAAGGGATTAAAGGGTTTAGTTGTTGCGGGCTCTCTCGCAATTTCATCAATTGCCGCCGCACAATTAAAAGACGGCTTGGAATGTCGTTATATTTCTGTGATTGAGCAAGGTTTCTTAGCGAATCACGTGAAGTACTCTGACAGAAACACAGAGTTGGCAAACAGAGTCGTTGAACAATACTTGAAGCGTTTGGATCCTTCAAAAATCTACCTGACTCAAGGTGATGTCGATGCGATCAAAAAAGACATGGC